>CAXMZV010000319.1:0-5380 GCA_964199985.1 Candidatus Ilumatobacter isfjordensis
CGGTTGGTGAACCGCGCCGCTCGGGTCTCCGGCCCGGTCGTCGGGGTACTCGCGCTGCAGGGAGCATTCTCCACCCACCTGGAGCGGCTTGCCGCGCTCGATGTCAACGCACGCCTCGTCAAGCGGCCCGAACACCTCGACGGCGTTGATGCCCTCGTCTTGCCCGGCGGTGAAAGCACGACCATGTCGATGCTGCTCGATACGAGCGGTCTCAGGGATCCGCTGGCCGACTTGCTCAGTGATGGGATGCCGGTCTTCGGTACGTGTGCCGGGATGATCTTGTGCGCATCGGACGTGCTCGACGGTCGGCCTGACCAGCACGGCTTCGACCTGATCGACATCACGGTGCGCCGCAACGGGTACGGCCGTCAGCTCGACAGCTTCGAGACCGACCTCGATGTCGTTGGGCTCGACGCACCGTTTCATGCGGTGTTCATCCGGGCGCCGCTGGTCGAACGTGTCGGTACGGACGTGGAAATCGTCGCCGAGCACGATGGGATTCCTGTTCTCGTCCGCGGCGGAACCTGTACGGTGGCAGCGTTCCACCCGGAACTGACCAACGACACCCGACTACACGAACTGTTCGTCGCCCAACTCACCGGAAACTAAACCAGAGGGGACTTTGTATGTCCGGCCATTCCAAATGGGCAACCATTAAGCACAAGAAGGGCGCCACCGACGCGAAGCGCGGCAAGCTCTTCGCCAAGCTCGCCCGTCAGATCGAAGTTGCAGCCAAGGGCGGTGGCGACGTCGACATGAACCCGACGTTGCGCACGGCCGTGCAGAAGGCCAAGTCGTCCCAGATGACCAACGAGGCGATCGATCGTGCGGTCAAGCGGGGGAGTGGCAACGCCGAGGGTGCTGCCTACGAGAGCATCATGTACGAGGGGTACGCCCCTGGCGGCGCTGCGCTGATGATTGACGTGCTGACCGACAACCGCAATCGGTCGGGTGCTGACATCCGCCAGATCTTCAGCAAACTTGGTGGATCGATGGCCGAGCCGGGTGCGGTGGGCTGGCAGTTTGCTCGCAAGGGCGTCATCATGATCGACGCCGGTGCCGACGAAGACGAATTGATGATGGCGGCACTCGAAGCCGGCGCCGAGGACATGGTGCAGGTGGGCGAGGCGTTCCAGGTCACATCAGACCCGTCCCCGGTCTACGACATCAAGACAGCGCTCGAGTCCGGAGGGTTCACCGTGCAATCGGCGGATTCACCAATGATGGCTGAGAACCTCGTGCCGGTCACCGACGTGAAAGATGCCAAGGCGATCCTCCGCATCTTGGAAGCCCTCGAAGACAACGACGACGTGCAAGACGTCTTCTCGAACTTCGACATGAGTGATGACCTGATGGAAGAGGCAGCCGAGTGAGCCTCTCAGTCGGCGACGCCGCCCCCGACTTCGATCTGCCCGGTACAGGCGGCCGCAGCTACACGCTGGCCGAGTTCACCGGCAAGCCGGTGGTGCTCGCGTTCTACCCGGGCGACGACACACCGGTCTGTACGAAGCAGCTCAACAGCTACAACGATGGTCTCGAGCAGTTCGCCGGCCTCGATGCGCAGGTCCTGGCGATTTCTGCACAGGACGTGCCGAGCCACGAAGGTTTCGCCGGAAAGCACGGGTTCGCCTTTCCGCTCCTCGCCGACGTCGACAAGTCGGTGGCTGGAGCGTATGGGACGCTCGGGCCGCTCGGCTTCCCGCGCCGCAGCGTGTTCATTCTCGACGGTGACGGCATTGTCCGATATGCCCATCGGGCCATCGCTGGGCTCACCTACCGCCCGGTGAGCGAATTGGTCGACGAGCTGGAGAAGCTCACTTCCTGACCGACCAATCGAGTACGCTACGAACCTATGTTCGCTAACAGCGTTGACGCCACCTCCGGCGTGACCACTCGAGTGTTGGGCATCGACCCCGGGTTGACCCGATGCGGATTTGCCGTCATCGACGGTCGCGGTCCCGGCTCGGCGACTGCGGTGTCAATGGGTGTCATCCGCACACCAAAGAACGACCCGTTGCCGCAGCGGCTTGGTGCCCTGCGGACCGAGTTCACGGCGCTGATCGCCGAATTCAAGCCCGATGCTGTCGCAATTGAGCAAGTGTTCTTCCAGGTCAACGTGCGAACCGCCATGAGCGTCGGCCAGGCAAGCGGGCTGGCCATGGCCGAAGCGGCGCTGGCAGGCTGTGAGGTCATCCAGTACACGCCCAATCAGGTCAAAGACGCCGTTGCGGGGTGGGGTGGGGCCGGCAAGGAGCAAGTGCAGAAGATGGTGCAGGCTCGCCTGAAGCTGACCGCGTTGCCCAAGCCCGCCGACGCTGCCGATGCTGCAGCGCTGGCGCTGTGTCACCTCGCCATGTCGCCGATCGGGCGCAGCCTCCGTCAGGCGGCGAGCTCATGATCGGCTCGCTCCGCGGCGAGATCCTCGAGCGCAACGTCGATGGCACGGTGTTGCTCGAAGTTGCGAGCATTGGCTATCTGGTCACCGTTTCGCAGCGCGTGATCCCTGAACTCGAGCCAGGGAGTTCGGCGTTCCTGCTCATCCACCACCACATCCGCGAAGACGCGCAGACGTTGTTCGGGTTCACGTCGAACGAAGACAAGGCGACGTTCCAGATTCTGCTCGCAACCCATGGCGTCGGGCCGGCCATGGCGATGTCGGTGCTGGCGACGCACCCGGCTGCATCGCTGGTCGACATCGTTGCCAACAACGACATTGCGGCGCTGCAGCTCGTGCCCAAGGTCGGCAAGAAGACCGCAGAACGCCTCATCGTCGAGCTGAAGAACCGGCTGTCGCTCGACGTGCTCGATGGTGGCGGGCCCGGTGCGAGCGGTGGGAGTTCCAGCGTTGCCGAAGTGCGCGAGGCGCTCGCCGGCCTCGGCTACGGCACCGACGAAATTCGTGATGTGCTGCGTGAGCTGCCGAGCGACGCCGACTCGGCCACGCTGTTGCGCGACGCACTCAAGACACTGTCCAAGAACTGACCCGGAACTGAAACGGAGCCCTGCATCATGCGCGATGAATTCCTCGATCCAGGTGTCGGTCACGAGACCAATGTCGGCGAGGTCGAACTCGAAGAAGGCATTCGCCCAAGGGCTCTCGACGAGTTCATCGGCCAGCGCGAGCTCAAAGAGCACTTGACCATCGTCATGGAGGCAGCGCGGCGACGCGAGCAGTCGGTCGACCATCTGTTGTTCGCCGGCCCACCGGGCCTCGGCAAGACCACGCTGGCCAGCATCGTGGCGACCGAGATGGGCACACAGTTGCACATCACCTCGGGTCCGGCACTCGAGCGGGCCGGGGACCTGGCCGCAATCCTCACCAAACTCGAAGACCATGACGTGTTGTTCATCGACGAGATTCACCGTCTGAACCGAGCTGTCGAGGAAATCTTGTATCCCGCAATGGAGGACTTTCAGCTCGACATCGTGGTGGGCAAGGGGCCTGCAGCATCGAGCATTCGGCTCACGATGCCGCCCTTCACGCTGGTGGGCGCCACGACGCGCACCGGCATGATCACCGGTCCGCTCCGTGATCGATTCGGCTTGGTGGCACGGCTTGACTACTACGACCACGACGAGTTGCAGGCCATCGTCGTGCGTTCTGCTGGCATCTTCGACATCTCAATCGATCCGCAAGGCGCTTACGAGATTGCCCGACGGGCCCGCGGGACGCCGCGTATCGCTAATCGCCTGCTGCGACGGGTGCGCGACTTTGCCGAAGTGCGCGCCGACGGGTCAATCACGTCTGAGGTGGCCGAAGAAGGGCTTGCACTCTTCGGCGTCGACAACCGTGGACTCGACAAGGTCGATCGTGCGCTGCTGACGGCGCTGTGTCAGCAGTTCAACGGCGGACCCGTCGGCTTGTCGACGTTGGCGATCAGCGTCGGTGAGGAGCCCGAAACGGTTGAGGACGTCTATGAACCATTCCTCATCACGCAGGGCATGATTGCTCGCACCCCTCGGGGACGAGTCGCGCTCGCGGCGGCCTACGACCATGTCGGCGTCACGGCACCAGCGAAGGTGCGGAACGGCTCACTCTTCGACTGATCGTTCGTAGCCTGGTGCCGTGCGGCTCTCCGATTTCGACTACGTCCTCCCGGACGAGCGCATCGCGCAGACCCCGCTCGAGCCACGGGACTCGGCTCGCCTCCTGGTCGCGGGCGACCCCGCCCAGCATCTCCACGTCAGCGACTTGCCCGACCTGTTGCAGCCGGGCGACCTGCTCGTGGTCAACGAAACGCGAGTGATTCCTGCCCGCCTCAAGCTCACTCGATCGACCGGCGGGGCAGCCGAAGTCCTGCTTCTCGAGGCGATTGATCCTGACCGGCGAGTGTGGGAGGCATTGGTCCGCCCGGGCAAGAAGCTCAAAGTCGGTGAGCAACTCTTTGTCGACGACGTCCCCCTCATCAGCATCGGCGAGCGGACACCGGCGGGCGACACCTTCTGGGTGCACGTGCTCGGTGACGTCGATCCGCTTGCGCTCCTCGATCAGCACGGCGAGATGCCGCTGCCGCCGTACATCACCGCCACGCTCGAGGATCCGAACCGTTATCAGACCGTGTTCGCCCACGAGCCGGGAAGCGCGGCAGCGCCGACCGCCGGATTGCACTTCACCCCTGATCTGTTCGATCGACTCGCCGCGAAGCGCATCGATCGCGCCGCCGTCGAACTCATCGTCGGGCTCGACACGTTCCAGCCGATCAGCACCGAGAACCCGCTCGATCATCCGATGCACACCGAGCGGTATCGCGTGCCGTCCGAAACCATGGAGGCTTGTCTCCGGACTCGCGAACAGGGCGGGCGTGTGGTCGCAGTGGGCACCACTGCGGTCCGTGCGCTCGAGTCGGCAGCGAGGTTCGGTGAGTTGTCTGGGCGGACGAAGCTGTTCATCCACGAGGGTTTCGACTGGCAACTCGTCGACGTGCTGATGACTAACTTTCACCTGCCGAAGACGACGCTGCTGATGATGATCGACGCGTTCGTCGGCCCGGTGTGGCGCGACCTCTACACCGAGGCGCTGGACGAGGGTTACCGCTTCTTGTCGTTTGGCGACGCCATGTTGCTCGACAGACACGTGAGCTGAGTCGCCCACGCCCGCTACTTGGGGCGCTCGAAAACCCCGCAGGAATGCGAACGTGCTGTCGCCGTGTCGGGCGAGTGGTACCAGGCCCTCGCCTGTTCCATGGAGGGGAACTCGATCAACACGGTTCGGCCTTCTGGCCAGGTGCCTTCCACACTCTCGGGCGCTCCGTCAGCCACGACGACCCGCCATCAAAGGGTCTGAGCGTGGGAAAGAACCCCTTCTCGTACGCACGGAACCCGTCCGGATCGTGGATCTTCACCTGAGCGATCAGGTATGCCGTCATGATCAACCCCCATT
>CAXMZV010000320.1:0-5373 GCA_964199985.1 Candidatus Ilumatobacter isfjordensis
CCGTGAGGCCGCCGATCTTGAGCGCCTGGCGGCGACCGACGCGAGCATCGAGGTTGCCGAGTGTGAGGGGAGTGTGCTGTTCAGAGGTCATGCGGCACCGCCGGAGGGGTCGAGGGCGTCGGCAGTGTTGCCGAGCATTTCGTCAAGATTGGATGCGAAGCCCGCCAAGCTGGTGAGCACGACGGCATGACGCGACTCGACCGTGATGATCGAGGCAGTCAAGTTGACAGCCTGGAGGCTGTCGTAGCCGCCCAGAAGTACCGTGTGGGTGGCGACAGCGGTGTTCTCCAGCGAGCGACCGGCGTTGCCGAACGCCTGGGCATCCGAGGTGGCGAACGAGGAGGCCAACTGGTCGACCACCTCTGCGTTGGGCCCTGGTGACGGCACTCCGATCATCCCCGTGATCGCTTCGGCGTATGCGCGGTGCTGATCGGCGATCACGGTAGCGAGGGTCTGGTTGGCGTCGGTGAGCTCGGCGGCAGCCAGTCGGTACAAGTCTGCGGCAGCCAGCTCGAGGCGTGCCGCCTCGGTGAGGGCGGCGCGGTCCGCATCGGTCGGGCGATCGGGAGCGGCTACAGCGGATTGGCTACTGAGGACGGCAACGGAAGCGCCGACGAGGCTGGCCACGCCAGCAACACCAAGGAGGCTGCGCCGCGTGGGTGCGGGCTCAGCGGGTTCGAAGTCCACGAGGGATTGTCCTTTCGAGTTCATACTCACAACAGCCTTCACGCTTCGAAGGCGTATCACCAATTCGATCGATCATCCTAGGGCGAAGGTGGGCCGCATTCGGTGATCGATCAGAAGTCGAGGGCAGACAAATCGGGGAACCAGCCACCGGCCCGTTGGAGGGCATCACGCCAGGTCAGGCGTACTGCATCGCGATCCGCGGTCGATTGCGGCTCGACGACATGTGCCGGACTCCACAGCGAGTCGATGTCGTCGAGCCCATCCCACGTGCCGATGCCGAGTCCGGCCAGGAACGCCGCACCAATCGTTGTCGACTCAACGACGGGAGCCACCGAGATTGGGCGACCCGTCGCGTCGGCGAGTGCCTGCACGAAGGTCGGGTTCCGACTCATGCCGCCATCGACGCGAATCGAATCGATGTCCGTCCCGGTATCGGCCACAGCCGCCTCGACCAGATCGGCGCCCCGATGGGCGACACCTTCGAGGACGGCACGAACGACATGAGTGCGCTCGGTGCCACGCGTGAGACCGAGCAGTGTGCCCCGTGCGCCATAGTCCCACGACGGTGTTCCGAGGCCGAGGAGGGCCGGGACGTAGACCACGCCACCAGCGTCATCGCACTGGGCGGCGACATCATGGCTCTCGGCCGGCGTGTCGATCAGCCCGAGGTCGTCGCACAGCCACTCGACGTTGGTGCCCGCCGACAGCATGATGCCCTCGACACCCCACCCCAACTCGCCGCCGATCGCCCAGACCGGCAGGGGATAGGTGCCGTTCTCGTGGCGGTTTGCAGTATCAGGAGGCCCACCATCGGTGCACACGTCGAGCATGCCACCGGTCCCGAACGTGATCTTGGCCCGACCCGGTCGAATGCAGCCCTGGCCGATGAGAGAGGCCTGTTGATCGCCGATCAGCGCCGCAATCGGTGGAGCGCCCGGCAGCGCCGACGCCAGGCCGACGATGCCGGCAGAGTCGACAACGGTTGGCAACATCGAGACGGGAAGTCCGAAGGCATCGAGGATGTCGGTGCGCCAACCACTGCTGTCGATGGTGCGCAGGCCCGACGTGGTGGCTGATGAGTTGGTGTGATCGCTCACATGGAGTTCACCGCGACTCAACGTCCACGCAATCCAGCTGTCGACGGTGCCAGCGCAGAGGTCGCGGTCTGCGGCGCCCGGCGTGTTCACAAGGAGCCACTGCAACTTGGTTGCGCTCTGATTCGGTGCAAGCGCCCAGCCGTGCTCGGCCTTGGCCATGATGCACTCCATCACGGTCCGCAGGTCTTGCCAGCCGAGGCCGGGGCCGATGGGCTCGCCCGTCTTGCGGTCCCACACCACGACACTCGCCCGCTGATTGGTGATGCCCACGGCATCGATTGGTGCCCCGAAGCTGGCGATCGCCGCATGCGCAGCATCGAGCACCTTGCTGGCCATTTCGACCGCGTCGAACTCGACAAGGCCGGGTGACGGCGACGAGGGTGGGCACGACCGATGCTCGTACGTGACGATGTCAAGTGACTCGTCAACAACTGATGCACGCAGCCCAGTGGTGCCGACGTCGATGACAAGGAACGCAGTCATCACTGTTCCCTCGCAGTGGACGGCACGAAGCCACGCTGTTGCAGACGGTTGCCGAGCACCCCGCCGAACATGCCGGCCACGCTGACGAGACCAAGCGTAAAGAACACCGAGAACCAGTTCACCGTGTCACCGCCCACAAGCCGAATGGCAACGAACACCGCCTGAGCGACGAGGTAGGTACCAGCGGCGCTGACCACACCGTGGCTCAACGGCGTCCCGGCCCGCTGCACCCAGGCCGCGCAGCCGCCGCCGAGAATGAACCCGAACATCGCGCCGAAGAAGAACAGTGCATTGAGCGCGCCGTTCTCGCTGTCGACGACGGCCGCGACGATGGTGAGCGGCACCGCGAAGAACAACGTAACCGTGGCTCCAGCGCGCAGCGCCTGCCAATCCCAACGCCCGGGAAGGACCGCATTGATCTTGTCGAGCGGATCGGCGGGCTGCTCGGTCATGGCCACGGAGTCTCGCCGAACGGCGATGCAAAACCGAGCTTGCCGGGGTTGAGGATGCCGTTCGGGTCAAGGGCGTCCTTCACCCGCTGCAGCACCCCGTGCGTTGTCCCCAGTGCCTCGGCCATGAATCGGTTGCGGTTGAGTCCGACGCCATGGTGATGCGAGAGGTTGCCGCCCGATGCCAACACCGCTCGTGTGCCCGCATCCCTCATTGCGATGTACGTCGAGTCGATCTCGTCGGCCGGGGGAGTGGCGGCGAAGGTGAAGTACAAGCAGGCGCCGTCGGCGTAGCTGTGCGACAGGTGGCAGGTGGCTGCCCGTGCATGGGGAACGTCGAGTAAGGCGGCGCGCACCGCATCAAAGATGCCGATCAGCTTCGACCAGGGCGCGGCGATCTCCATCGTGTCGACAACGAACCCCTTCCGAGTGAGGCCCTGCAGGGCAGAGGTGTCGTTGCGATGTTGCATCCACGCTTCGACCAGCTCCACGTCACCAGCTTCTCCGTCGGCGGCCGCACATGCGTCCGCGACGATGTCCATCGTCGCGTCGACCAGGCGAGCGTCGCCCTCATCGAGCACGAGCAACAGGCAGTTCGACCCGTCGCCGCCGCGTCCGCGAGCTGATTCAGGGCCGTCGTACAGCCGGAGCACGGCGGGTGTGGCCCCAGACCGCAGCGTTGCCCGGCAGGCCTCGACGCCTGCCTCGAAGGTCGGAAACACGTAGGCCGCGCGTCGCTCGGTGGCCGCCAGGGGATGCGCCTTGAGCCACACGTTGGTGATGATGCCCAGCGTGCCCTCGGAGCCGACGATCAACTCGGTCAGGTCCGGACCGGCCGCTGCCGCGGGGGCGCCGCCGGTGCGAATCACCGTGCCGTCAGCGAGCACAACTTCGAGGCCGACGACCATCTCTTCGATCTTTCCGTAGCGGGTCGAATACTGGCCAGCGCCGCGTGAGGCGACCCAGCCGCCAACCGTGGCAAGATCGAAGCTCTGTGGAAAGTGCCCGACGGTGAGCCCGTTGACGCTGTTGATCGCAGATTCGAGGTCGGGACCCGACGTGCCCGGCAGCACCTCGACAATGCCCGACTCCACGTCGACCGACTGCACGCCAGCGAGCCCGGTCATGTCGAGGATCACGCCGCCGAAAACGGGAACAGCAGCGCCGCACACGCCGCTCCGCCCGCCCGACGCAGTGACCGGCACGCGCCCGATGTTGCATGCCTGCATCACCGCGACGACCTCGGCTGTCGACGATGGCCGGGCGATCAGGTCAGCGAGTTGTGGCACCTCGCCTTGGAGCGACCAGTGCAACGCCAACGGCCACCAATCGCGACTCGACTCGGCGACGGCGGCCTCGTCCTCAACGACTTCGCAGATGTTCTGGAGGACGGCGAGCAACTCCTCCGGAACCTCGGTCGGCGCGTTCGTGTAGTGCGCACCGACGGGTGATCCGTCGGTGGGTGTCAGTTCAATCGGTGGTGTGGGCTGCCAGTTGGTCACGAGCGCCTGCTTCCTCCGCCGCGCACAGCTGGCGGTAGTGGTCGAGTTGGTGTTGAGTTTCGTTGGCGTCCCAGTGCAGTTCGGTCGCCATCAACGCAGCGACACGCGGTGCAGCGGCGAGCGCTGCGGCACGGTCGAAGATGTGGAGTCGCGTTCGCCGTTCGAGCACATCGGACAATGTCGTGGCCATCTCGTGGCGCACCGCATAGACAACTTCGGCGAGCAGGTACGGGTGATCGAGAGCGATCGGATCGCCGAGGGACGGATCGAAGGCAATCAGTGCCTTGACTTCAGCAGCAAGCGACCCATATCGATGAGCGAGGTGCCCGGCCGGCGTCCCCGGCTCGGTCGAACGATGGCCTCGTGCGCCGACCAACTTTAACCGCTTGGTCGACTGCTTTCGTGATGCCCGGCGGCGACCGCCGAGTTGCTGCATTGCGGTCTCGACGGTGTCTTCGGCCATCTTCCGATACGTGGTCAATTTGCCGCCGCTGATTCGAACGACACCGGACTCACTCACCGCCACCTGGTGCTGCCGCGAGAGATCTGCCGTCTTGCCCGTGGGCTCATCGGCGCGCTCGTCATCTGTGCTGGCCTTGACCAGCGGTCGCAGCCCCGACCAGACACCGGTGACATCATCCAGCGTGATCGTGGTCTCGAGAGCATCATTGAGCGCTTCGAGGACGTAGTCGATGTCGACTGCCGTCGTCTGATGATCGTCGAGGCCGCCGTCGTGATCGGTGTCGGTGGTGCCGGTGTAGCAATGCGTGAACGATCCATCCGCCTTCGGACCCCATGGCACCAGGAACAGGCTGCGCTTGTCGCGCCTGACCGGGATGATGACGGCAATGTCGTTGCGTACCTTCTCCCACGGAATGGTGAGATGCACGCCCTTGGCGGGCCGAATCGAGTCGGGGTGCGCACCCTCATCGAGCGCCCGAACATCGTCAGCCCACACACCCGCAGCGTTGATGACCACGCGGGCGCCGACTGGGAACTGATCACCGTCGGCGTCGACGACCACGCCGTTGGTCTGTCCGCCAGCGTCGGTCGTGATGTCGACGACGCCACACCGATTCGCAAGCACGGCGCCGCGCTGTGCCGCCGTACGCGCCATCGTGATGACCAATCGAGCGTCGTCGGCGCCAGCGTCGT
>CAXMZV010000321.1:0-5339 GCA_964199985.1 Candidatus Ilumatobacter isfjordensis
GCGACGGCATTCTCGAGGCCTATGAAGACATCGGATTGGGTACCAACGCCCCCGATCTCATCCATTCCCACGAGTTCGCCCACCACGTTCAAGGCGAACTCGGAGTGTTCGAGAATCAGGAGTTTGGGCCCGAAGCGACCCGTCGAACCGAACTGATGGCCGACGCCTTCGCTGCGTACAACCTGGCTCACGCTCGCGGCGCCTCGTTCCAGACGAAGCGAATCGTGGACATCGTCTCGACGTCGTTCACCATCGGGGACTGCGGATTCGATGATCCCGGCCATCACGGAACCCCGAACCAGCGCGAAGCTGCCGCAGCGTGGGGCGCCGACCTCGCGAACTCGGCACGCCCGCAGGGCAAGATCAAGTCGGCGACAGCGATGCTCGAACTCTTCGACGCACAGTTGCCAACGCTCATCGCACCCGACGCGGGCTGAGCGAAGATCAACGGGAGGGTTGGGTCGTAGCGACTTCCGGTGAGATCCCATGCCACGGCATGCGGTCTCGCCGGAGGTCACTCGACTCCGTGATGCAGATTTGTCCGTTGCCGGCGGTCTCGACGCGACACGCTGGCCTCCACACCCCGGCTCCGCCAGCCAATCACTTGGGCACCATCGTTCCGGAAGAGGCGGTGGCCTCGTATTCTCCCCCATTGGAATGAGTGCCACCAACGCCTACGAAGCAGACCAGATCCAAGCCCTGAGTGGGCTCAGCCATGTGCGGGCTCGACCCCTCATGTATCTGGGGTCGGCTGGCGTCGGCGTCGCCGGACTCCACCACCTCATCTGGGAGATCGTCGACAACTCCGTCGATGAGGCAATGGCAGGGCACGGCGACCGCATCGAAGCAACTCTCCACAAAGACGGCTCGGTCTCCGTTCACGACAACGGTCGAGGCGTACCCGTCGGCAAGATGAAGGACGGGCCCCACACTGGCCGCTCAGCATTGGAAGTGGTGCTGTGTGAAACCAACGCGGGCGGCAAGTTCGATTCCGACAGTTACAAGGTGTCGGGCGGTCTCCACGGCGTCGGCGCATCTGTCGTCACCGCACTCTCCAGCAAGATCGCCGCCGAGGTCCGACGAGAAGGCAGCGTGCATCGCCTCGTTCTCGGCACGAAGAAGACCCGCAAGGGTGATGCTGAGCCCGGCGTTGCCCTCGAGCCAATTCACGTCGTCCGCAAGTGCAACAAGAGCGACACCGGCACCCTGATCAGATTCTGGCCCGACCTCGCCCTGTTCCATGATGACCACGGCGTCGCATTTGACCAGCCCCAGTGGTCGCTGCGCATCATCGCTGATCGGTTCCGCCACAAGAGCTTCATTCATCCGGGTGTCACGTTCGCCGTCATCGACGATCGCAACGGAGCGAAAGAACTACACGAGTGGTGCTCAAATGGCGGTGTCGCCGACCTCGTCACCGAGATGACCGCCGACACCGGGCTTGTTGCGCCGGTCGTGTCGTTCCAAGGCGACGACGGCGACATCACGATCGACGCTGCAATCGCATGGACCGTCGATGGCCGCGACACCAGCATCGGCTTCGCGAACGGCGTCGCGACGCCGGAGGGCGGCACCCACATCAACGGGTTCCGAACCGCCGTCACCGAGTCGGTCCAGAAGTACATCAGCGACCGCGACATGTTGAAGGACAAGGAGTCGGCGCCGAACACCCGCGACATCTTCGCCGCCGGCCTCATGGTCGCTTCCATCATGCTGCCCGGCCCGCAGTTCGCTGGGAACTCGAAGTCCAAGCTGATGAACCCCGAGGCCACGTCACGGACGCGTGCCATCGTCATGCCAGCAATGGCCCGCTGGCTCGAGGAGAACCCTGAACCCGCGAAGAAAATCGCGGACCTGTCCATTGCGTCGATGCGGTCCCGAACCAAGTCGAACGCCGAGCAGGCGGCGGTCCGCGCCCTGCTCGGCAAAGGCAACAAGTCCCGCAACGGACTCCCGGCGAAGCTGCGCGACTGCACGTTCAAAACCGACCGGCCCACCGAACTGCTCCTTGTCGAAGGCGAGTCTGCAGGCGGCACCGCAATCGACGCTCGCGACCCCTCGTTCCAGGCCATCCTGCCGTTGCGCGGCAAGCCGCTGAACTCCTATCGCGAGTCGATCAGCCGAGTCGTCAAAACAATGGCCGACCTCATCTTGTCGATGGGCTGTGGAATCGGTGACGACTTCGACCTCGACAAGCTCCGCTACGACCGGCTCGTCGTGCTCGCCGACGCCGACGACGACGGACTCCACATTCGCGCCCTCATCCTGGCGTTCCTCTACACATGGTGCCCGGGCCTCGTCGAATCCGGCCGCCTGTTCTACGCACTGCCGCCCTTGTGGACGACCGTGCACAAAGGCGAGCGGATCTACCTCGAAGACGACGCTGCAATGCGCGCCTGGCGAGCCGAAAACCCTACCCACAAAGCCCACATGGGCCGCTTGAAGGGTCTCGGTGAGATGGACGCCGACGAACTCCGTTCCGTCATGGGGACGGACCGCAAGATCGGTGTCGTCAACATCGAGGACCCGGCAAACCTCGCCCGCCTTGCCGAACGCCTCTTCGGCTCGAAGTCCGAACTTCGCAAGGCGTGGTATCTCGAACGGTCGGGCGAATCACTCACTGTTGGCGGAACAGCCTGATGGCCCGCAAAAAGAAAACGGCCAAGCCGGTCGAGTTCATCGAGACGGTCATCGAACTGTCTGCCGGAGACCAGCTCGACCGCGACTACTTCGCCTATGCGCGAGCAGTCGTCGAAGATCGCGCCATCCCAGCGGCCGCTGATGGCCTCAAGCCGGTCCACCGGCGGATCCTGTGGGACATGTGGACCCAACGCCTCCTTCCGGACCGGCCGTTCGTGAAGACCGCCCGCGTGGTCGGCGACACGATGGCGTTGTTCCACCCGCACGGCGACGCCTCGATCGCAGATGCGCTTGCACGCCTCGCTCAGCCGTTCTCGAACCTCGTGCCGCTGCTTGACTTCCACGGCAACGTCGGCTCACCCGACTTCTCGCCGGCCGCACCGCGTTACACCGAAACCCGCCTCGGCCAGTTCGGCCTGATGCTCCTCAATGAGGTCGACCAGGGCGTCGTCACCATGGTCGAGAATTACGAAGGCTCCACCGTCGAGCCGACCGTCCTGCCTGCCGCCTATCCGAACCTGCTCGTCAACGGCGCCAACGGCATCGCTGTCGGGCTGTCGTCGTACCTGCCACCGCACGACCCGCGCGAAGTCTGCGAAGCAGCGTTGATGCTGCTCGATCGCAAGTCGGCCAGCATCGACGAACTGATGACGGTGCTGCCCGGCCCATCGTTCCCGTCTGAATGCACCGTCACGAACGGCGACGAGCTCACCGACATTTACCGCTCCGGCCAGGGCCGCGTCGTGGTCCGCGGAGCGTGGCTCACTGAACCTGTCGGCCGCGGCCGACAACAGATCATCATCACCTCGCTGCCGTACGCCGACACCACCCTCGGGTCCGTCGAGAAGTTCATCGCACAGGTCGGCGACGCGCTCGACAACGGCGACCTCGCCGGGATCACGGCGTTCAACGACGAGTCGTCGAACGGCCTCACGCGCATCTCGGTCGAACTCGCCGCCGGCGTCGACGCCGACATGGTCATCCCCGGCCTGCTGCGATTCACGAACCTGCAGGTCACCAACAAAGTCCAGATGCACTTCCTGGACGAGAACGACACCGTCCGGCTCTACAACCTTCGGAGCGCCCTGCAGGCGTGGGTCGCACACCGCATCCGCGTCGTCGTGGCCCGCTCCGAATACCGGCTGGCGAAGATCGCTGAGCGCCTCCACCGGCTTCGCGGCTTCCTCGCCGTGCTCGTCGATATTGACGAAACGATTGCAATCGTCCGGACCTCGAAGACTCGGACCATCGCTCGCGAGCGTTTGGTTGAACGTTTCTCGATCGATGAGGCCCAGGCCAACGCGGTCCTCGACCTCAACCTCGGCCAGCTCACCGAGGACGCCGTCATCGAGTTCCAGACCGAAGCAACCGCCCTCGAAGCGGAGCAGGCGAAGCTCGAACAGCTGCTGTCTTCGGAGACTCGCCAGCGAACACAGGTGGCCCGCGAGTTGAAAGACACGATGGACTCGTTCAAGGACCTCCCCGAGCGGGTCACGACGATCACCACCGAGAGCGCCCCGAAGGTGTCGAAGGCACAGATGGTCCTCGACATTCCCACGACCCTCTACCTCGACGCAGCCGGATGGCTGCAAGCAATCGGGCAGGGCTCGAAGGCAAAACCGAAGCTGGTCCCGCTGCAGACGTTCGAAACGACGACAGCAACAACGCTGGTCGCGATCACCGACAGCGGCCATCTCTTCCGGACGCTCGTGGCCAGCGTCGGCGAGAAGCCAACCGCCGCACCCAGTGTCTTGCCAGGCCTTGCGGGTGAACCAATCCGCTGGTGGCTCGAGCCCGACCTGCCTGCCGAGCTGTTGCTCGTCATGTCCGACGGCCAGGTGAAACGCATCGCGACCGAAGATTGCGAAGGCGGCGACCGCAAGGGCGGCATCTCGATCGTCAAGCTGGCGGCCGGAGCGCACGTCGTGGCAGTCGAGCCGTTCAACGACAACGCTCACATCCTGGTCGCCACGTCGGACGGCCAAGGCATCCGCTTCTCACCTGAGGGTCTGCGTCCAATGGGTCGATCAGCGGCCGGTGTGCGCGGCATCAAGACCGACGCCACCGTCATCTTCGGTGGCATCCCTGCCATTAGTGACGTGCTGCTCCTCACCACGACGAAGGGGATGGGCAAACGCTGCGATCCGGGCGAGCTGCCCGAGCAGAACCGTGGCGGTAAAGGTGTGCGCGTCATGCCCGCGGGCAAGTGGGGGCCCTTGCACACCGGGGCGCTGACCAGTAGCAGCGACGTCCTGGTGTTCGACGCCAGCGACAGCACCGAGCCGACCGCGGTGTCAGTGGGTGCATTCCCGGAGACAGCCCGCGACGCCAAGCCCGGAAAGATCCGCGGTCACAGCACGGTCATCGACCGCATCATCAACTGACCGGCATCCGGTCCAGCAGTCAGTCGACCAGCGGGTCAGCCGGCTGCGTCGACAGCTGTTCCGAGCCGAGTTTCTGCGTGCGTTCGTCTGCCGAGCAACGAAACAGGCCTGCCGTTCCGACTCCAGCGGGGATCGACTCGCTGCGGCACCAAGGAAGTTGACCTCCGGGCACCCGCACCCGTGGAACTCTGCGCGGATCGGTGATTGACCGACGATTCGCTCAACCGCATCATGACAGCCTTTGAGACGTTGAGGGCGCCGACAGCGAGCACCCCCAGCCCAAACCAAACCAACAGAATTATGCCGACAACAATC
>CAXMZV010000322.1:0-5320 GCA_964199985.1 Candidatus Ilumatobacter isfjordensis
TACTCGGTCCCTTGGGACATGGTGACGAGTCGCACCGGGCCAGTCTGGGGCAACGTGGCCGCCGTGAACCACACCTCAAGGGTTACCTCGTCCGTGGCGGCGACCGCAGTGGACAGCACCGTGCCCGGTTCGTCGGATCGCACATGGGGAGCGTCTCCGCTGAAACTGAGGCCTCCTCTGGCCACCCACGTCACAGAGTCGCTGTTGCCGATAGTGAGGTCGAGACGACCGACCGAATCGTGAACCACCTCACCACCGCCCTCATCGAAGAGATAACGAACCAATGGCTCGCGATCGCCCAGGCGATGGACAGGCTTGGTCGCAACATCGTTCGTGCATCTGCGCTCGACGGCGGCGGATGCATAATCGAACGCCGGAGATCCCCTCGCCTCGGGCAATAGAAACAGACTGACCACGACACCGACCAGGACCACTGCGGCGAAGATGTACCGATTCAAGAGTCTGAGTCCAGCTCCGGCGACGACAAGCCCGATCGCAATGCCGACCAGGTCGAACCACAAATCGCGCAGTTGGAACAATCCGCGTCCGGTCAAGCGTTGCTCCAACTCGATGGTCACCGCGAGTAGCCCGCAAATCCCCGTGACGACGCCAAGTCGCCTCAAGGGCGAAGCCAATGTGCCGACGAACGCGTACAAGAGCGCCGCCACGCCCGCGAACACAGGCACATGTGCAAGGTCATGGAACAAAGCTGAACCAGGATTCCACGGTCAAGCCTGCTGATGTGGCCACTAACGGACGCGCAACAAGACCCCCGACCTGTGCGGCCACCCTCATGAAGAGTCGTGAGCGCGCTCTGCTGGTCGTCATCGTGCTCTGCTTCTTGTTTCAACTGCGGGCGTAATCCATGAGTCCGGTGGCCCGAAACACCGCCCCGGTTGGTGCCATCACCAGTCGCCGCGAGCGGATCAGCCCTCGGTCATCTTCGCATGATCACCGTATACAACTGCTCGACCACTTCGTCGATCTCGTCATCGGTCATCTCCGAACACGCCCTCGGCGGGCAGACGACGACCATCGGTTGCCGTTTGATCGGCTTCGAGTTGTCGTCGACCACCGTGGCTCCCGTCGTCACGGTGGACGTAACGCGTCGCCCCGCCACCTCGCTCTCAGCCCGGTAGCGAGTGAGGAATTCGTAGATCCGAGCTGCGGCGCTGATCCGACCGGGCCGTTTGACCAAGCGCTCAACGAACGGGATGATCCGGGCACAACGATTGGTGTCTGGCCTGAGGCACGTCGGATCGTGACACACTGCACGTTCTTGATGTGAGTTTGGGTCTGGCCGCCCGCAGACGTGCCGTTCGCGAGCGGTTGTTCAGGCTGTTGCGGCTGGAGCGCTATCGGACGCTCTCATCAATGGGGTCCGGGATACTGCGGCTCCACAGGACGAGGTTAGAGGCCGTCGCCAGCGCCAACACCCCGCCGTCAGGGCTGAAGTCGCTCGCTCTGATCTCACTCAACGGTTGATCCAGTTGCACGCATCCCGAAGATCGATCGGCCGAGAGAACATCAGCCGCGGGCGGCTGCAGGATCAACCTTTCATCCGGCCAATCGGGAGCGACGATTCGAACCGACCATCCATCCGCTGTCACGGTGGACAGCCCGCCGCCCCAGATTCCAGCAAGCTGGATCACAGCTCTCTCGACGGGTCCAATGCCCCGGACGCTCAAGCCGCCGTCGAGTATCCGGTTGTCCATCTTTTCGCTTCTATCCCGAAAGACTCGGTGTCCTGTCCGAGCATCCATCAGCGCACGTCCCGAGTTCGACACCGTGAGGAGCAGCCTTGAGTCGGCCGAGAACCCGATCGTAAGCAGACTGCCGACGGCAGCCGCCGGCAGTCGCCGGCGGTACGATCCACGGTTCTTCTGCCGACTCGGTTTCCATTCGTCGGAGCCGAGACAGCAATCGCTCCCGATGGTGATCCACGTGAGCAATTCTCCCACGTATAGGACACAGACTGCCTGAGCCGATCGAGCGAGCTGGCCGATTAGAATGTTCGAGCCGACAGCCAACCGGGCCACGCAGATCCGGCAGGGAGGATCACCCGTGTAACCGCGTCCCCGAAGTACCGGTTGAGGGCACTCATATCGACAGTCGCCGCAGGGCTTGAGAACCGCCCCGGAACGGCACGTAGGTGCTCGGGCAGGTACTCGATAACGCACGTCGGCCACACCTGACGGCAAGCATTGTCGAAGCCGATCGTCTTGCTGGTATTCAGACGGGTGCTGGGCCGTCGTTGCGTCGTGGATCCCGTCCCGTACCGCATGGAACAGGGCGACGGCCTGGCTGGTCGCGTCGTCCGCAGGCCCCGGCTGGGCAAGTGAGTGCCCGCTCGACGGACACGCCAACGTCGGAGCTTTCTGAATCGAGAGACCAGGTCGGCTCGGTCAGGTTCACCGTTTCATTCTGTCGCAGGTCGCGGCCATCGATGGAGTCGGCCGAGCGTGATGCCAAGCGATCGCTTGCGTCGTCGCAGCGGTATCTGGCATCGCGGTACGCTGGTGCGACCTTGATCTCTTGAGGAGCGTCGTCATGGATCGTCCCGCTGGGGTCGTCGAGTTCACGCCCGACCCCGTTCTGTTTCCGTTCGAGTCGCGCTGGTTCGACAGTTCTGTCGGTCCGGTGCACTACATCGACGAGGGCTCTGGGCCCTCCCTGCTGTTGATGCACGGCAACCCCGATTGGTCGTTCCTGTACCGGAAGATCGTCATCGGACTGCGCGACCAGTTCCGTTGCGTCGTGCCCGACTATCCCGGCTTCGGTCTGTCGGTTCACCCGAGCGGGTACGGGTACACGCCCGCAGAACACGCAGTGGTAGTCGGCGAATTGGTCGATCACCTCGATCTCCGCGACATGGTTGTGATGGGCCAGGATTGGGGCGGGCCGATCGGGATGGAGGTCGCATCCCGACGAGCCGATCGCGTGCGGGGTCTCGTCATGGGCAACACCTGGTTCTGGCCCGACGAGGGGCGCATGATGAAGATGTTCAGCAAGGCGATGGGCAGCAGACCAATCCAGCGATTGATCAAACGTCGCAACTTCTTCGTGTCGCCCCTAATGAAGCGGTCGTTGAAGGTCAAAATCTCCGACGAGGAGTTCGCCCACTACACCGACGTCGTGCCCACCCCAGAGTCGCGCGAAGGTATCGCGGTGTTCCCCGTCGAGATCATGAAGTCGCACCCGTGGCTGGGCGAGCTCGAGGCGCGCGTGGCCGAGAGCCTCGCCGGCACACCGATCGTGTTGATGTTCGGTCGTAAGGATCCCGCGCTCGCGAGTGACTCGATCATCGACCGCTGGCGCAAGCAGTTCCCCGATGCCACCTATATCGACCTCCCCAATGCGGGGCACTACATCCAAGAGGATGCGCCCGATGAGATCATCGCCGCGATCCGAGCGGCGTTCAGCTGAGATTGGGAACGGCAACACCATGACCGACGATCACATGAGTGACATGGAAGCCATGATGTGGAACGTCGAGAGCGACCCTTGGCTCGACCCCAATGGTGGTGGTATCGCGATCTACGACCGACCGCTCGATGTGGACCTGTTCCGTCAATGCATGGGGCGAGCGGTGGCCGACGTGCCCCGTCTCCGGCAACGGGTCGAGCCAGGACTGGGCCCACTGTCCACACCGCGTTGGGTGCCCGACCACGACTTCGACTTCGACTGGCATGTCCGCCAAATCGGAGCGCCGGGCGATGGCTCGCTGCGGGCGTTGCTAGACCACTTCACGCTGTGGCTCCAGGATTCCTACGACCGAACACGGCCGCTGTGGATGTACGTCGCCGTCGATGGGTTGGCCGATGGCAGAGGTGCATTGCTTTCGAAGATCCATCACACCGTCGGCGACGGCGAGAGCATGGTCAAGATGTCGCTCGCCTACACGGCCAGCGAGCGCAACGCACCGCCGCCCCCGGACGTCGATCTCGATGCCGTCATCGACGCTGAGCCCAACGAGCAGGTGGGGCTTGTCTCCAACGCGTTGGACGCCATCGGCCAAGGTCTCAAGTGGCAGGCCGACTTCGGCCGACGGGCACTGCGAACTTTGATGAACCCAGGAGCGGTCGGTCGAGTCGGATCGGAGGCCGCCGATCTGTTGAAGACGGCCAGCGAGCAGATGCATCCAGCCGGTTCGGACCTGTGGCGGAACCGCTCGCGCCGACGGCGCGTCGAGGCGTTTAGCTTGCCGTTCGAGCAGGTGCACTCGGCCGCCCACGCGCTCGAGGGCACAATCAACGACTTCTTCCTGACGGGCGCCATCGAAGCCGGCGTGCGCTACCACCAGCAGTTCGGCAGTGCGCCCGAGAAGTTCCACATCACGCTCGTCGTCAACACCCGAACCGACAAGGACAGCGAAGCAAATGCGTTCAGTCCGGTCCCTGTCGAGGTGACGGGCACTCCCATGTCACTTGCTGAACGGTTCGCCGAAGTTCACCATCTCGTGCGCGCCAAGCGCGCCGAGATCCACGGCGCCGGACCTCTGGCAGCCATGGCACCCGTGGTCAACCTGCTGCCGATCCCGCTGATGTCCGGTCTGGCGCGTGAGCAAGCCGGTCACATCGACTTCGCAACGAGCAACCTGCCTGGCATCCAAGGCGAGACGTTCGTCGCCGGGGCCAAAACGCTGCACTTCTTTCCCTTCGGTCCTGTCGCCGGGACGGCGTTCAACCTCACGATGATGTCGACCAACGACATGCTCGACTTGGGCCTCAACATCGATCCCGCCGCGGTCACCGACCCCACGGCATTGGTCTCACACTTGCAGGCCGCCTACGCCGACCTGCTGGCCATCGGCTGAAGTGGCAGGAACGCGACTCCGCCACAGCGTCAGCAATCCACTGTGAGCATGCGTCGCGGCTCATTCATAACCGTGCAATCGACGTCGTTGCCAGCGAAGCGCGTCCGGTTGGCCATCCCCGACTGAGTCGATGAAACGGTGTGCGGTCTGACGGATCAGAGGTGAGGAGAACGCCGCATATCGCTCGCCGGTTTGTCGCCGAAAGTTCGAGCAGTACGGCACATCTTCGTGCGGTTACCTGCTCTAGATCGTGCGGATTCTGGGTCGTGACCCGCTACACGGTGGTGGGCGCTCCCGACTGCTGGGTACGAGCGGTCCTATTGGGCCCGACCCCGAGTTGTTCTCATCGCTCACGACACGGCATTGCTGGATAGTCCGCATGGGATCGCGGTAGTTCACCGTCTGCTGGTCCCTGGCGAAGCGGTCACTCGGCTCGGTTGAAGATCCTGGGTCCCTGAGCCTGGTTGCTGCGGTAGGCCCGGCCGCCCCCGATGACAACTGCGG
>CAXMZV010000323.1:0-5268 GCA_964199985.1 Candidatus Ilumatobacter isfjordensis
CGCATCGAGCCGACCACCCGGCAGCGCCCACTGCGCTGAGTGGGTGCTCAACCGTGCCGCCCGCCGACAGAGGACAAATGCCGCTCCTCCCGCCACGCCGTTCATGTGCCCGTCGATTTCCACGTCGAGGCCTTTCACCCCCGTTGGAATGTTCGCCATGCCATCAGCCTCTGCGGGGTGCGGGTCCACTCGATCCGAGCCCGGCTCAGAATCGACGAGCAGGATCGCGACAGCCGCGTGCCGCCGACCGTCGAGGGGCAACTCTCGTCGTTCATGTCCACGCAGGTTCGCTTCGATCCGGTCTCGGAGTTGGTCGTTGTACGTGATCATCGTGTCCCAGCATCGCCGATCCGGACGCTGAGCACGATGTCCGAGCGGACACGGCGAGACCGGCGCGGCGAAATGACCTGTTCAGATCGCCTACCGTGCTGGTCGTGGCACTGCTCGCTCTGCATAATGACGACCTCGGCTACACGACCAACTGTTTCGTGTGCGAACAACGCAACGAACAGGGCCTGCGCATCCCGTTCTTCCATGACACCGAGCGCAACCTCGTCACTGCCGAGTTCAGTCTGTCCGACACGTTCAGTGGTGCGCCCACGTTGGTGCATGGTGGGGTGAGCCTCGCCGTGCTCGACGAAGCGATGGCCTGGGCGTGCATCGCCATTGGTCGACATTGGGCGGTCACGAGCGAGACGAGCACGCGTTTCGATCGCGCGGTGTATGTCGACAAACCGCATCGCGTCGAGGCGGAGATCGTCGAGCAGACCGACACCGAGATCGTCACCACCGGTCGCATCGTCGACCTCAAGGGCCGCGTTCGCGCCGCATCACGCGCCACGTTCACCGTGCTCGGCGAAGCGCAACTCAGACGCGCTGCCGGCGAAACCGGCGACACCATCGACCCCTCCATGCACCTCGAGTAGCCGCCGCACGGTTTGTGTCACCACAAAAGGTCAGCTTGCTGAGCCGGCCCGGCTCAGTCAGCCTCGGTAGGAGTGGGTGATGGGAAGTCTGCGGTCTTTGCCGAAGGCCTTGTTGCTGACCCGGACGCCGGGTGGGCACTGACGCCGCTTGTACTCGGCGATGTCGACCAGGCGCGTCACTCGACGCACCATGGCCTCGTCGTGACCGAGCTCGATGATCTCGGTCGCGGTGCGGTCCTGTTCCACGTACAGCTCGAGGATCGGGTCGAGCACCTCGTACGGCGGCAGTGAGTCATCGTCGCGCTGGTCGGGACGGAGCTCGGCCGATGGCGGCTTGGTGATGACGTCAACCGGGATGACTTCGCGACCGGCTGCCTCGTTGACGTAGCGACACAGCTCGTACACGCGCAGCTTGAGGACGTCCTTGATCATCGCGTAGCCGCCGACGGAGTCGCCGTAGATGGTGAAGTAGCCCACCGCCATCTCGCTCTTGTTGCCCGTGGTGAGCACCATCCAGCCGAATTCGTTCGAGAGCGCCATCAACAGCTGCCCGCGACACCGGCTCTGGATGTTCTCGTAGGTGAGCCCTACCTCTCTGTCGGCGAACGCTTCGGCGAGCATGTCCTGGTAGGCGGTGAACGCTGGCTCGATCGAGATCGTGCGGAAGTCGATGCCGAGGTTCTCGGCGAGCAGCGCCGCATCGCTCTTCGAGTGATCGCTCGAGTACCTCGACGGCATCGACACACCGTGGACGTGTTCCGGACCGAGCGCATCGGCTGCGATGCATGCAACGATGGTCGAGTCGATGCCGCCGGACAGTCCGATGACAACATCGCTGAACCCGTTCTTGCGGCAGTAGTCACGAGTGCCGAGGACCAATGCGTCGTACAACTCCTTGTCGGTGCCGAGTGGCTCGGAGACTGGCGCGGCCAGTGGCTCGCTCGACGAAGCAGGCCGGCGCGGCGTCGCCGACACAACGACGGTCGGCAGCAGGGCTTCGGTGACGCGACCACGCGGGTCGAGCAGCCGCTTCCGGTACACCGGCGGCACCGGCACGTCGACGATCATCAAGTCTTCGACGAACTGAGGTGCCCGAGCGAGCAACGCTCCCTCGTGATCCATGACGAAGGAACCGCCGTCGAAGACCAACTCGTCTTGGCCACCGACCTGGTTGACGTAGACCACGGCGCAGTGCGAGTCGGCAGCTCGGGTCGACACCAACTGCTCGCGCACGAGGTCTTTCTCGGCGCGGAACGGCGAGCCGTTGATGTTGATGTTGACCTCAGCGCCAGCGGCGGCCTGCTCGGCCAGCGGACCGAATGGGCTCCAGATGTCTTCGCAGATCGAGATCCCAACCTTCACGCCGCCAATCACGAACAGCTCAAGGGGGTCGGACTCGTAGCCCGCCATGAAGTATCGCTGTTCGTCGAACACGGCATTGTTGGGCAGCAGACGCTTGTGGTAAATCCCGACGATCTCGCCGCCAGCGCAGACAGCGGCTGCGTTGTAGAGGTCCCGGTCCTGATCGACGAACCCGACGACCGCGACGCACTCGCCGGTCTGCGCTGCAAAGGTGTCGAGCGTCGCGCGGTTGTCGGCAACAAATCCTGGCTTCAACACCAAGTCTTCCGGTGGGTAGCCGGTGATCGACAGTTCGGGGAACGCAACGAGGTCACACCCCGCGGCCGTGGCGTCGTTGTAGGCCTCGACGAGTTTGGCGAGGTTGCCGTCGAGATCTCCCACCGTCGGGTTCAGTTGGGCAAGGGCGACACGCAGGACCGTCACGACATCAGGCTACTCGTCAGACGTTGAGCCCCCCGCCGACGAAATTTCGCAAGAAACTGCAGCAGAAAGGGCCTTTCTCGCGCCAGCCAACGAGATCGGATCTGGCAGTATTGGGCAAGTGCGTTGGAAGAGTGTGGCGATCGTCGGGGTGATGCTCGTCGGCGCGTGCACCCCTGGCGAGGGTCCCGACTCGATCCCGCTGCCCACCTCGGCAGACACGACCACCACGTCGACCACGTCGACCACGACCACCACGACCACCACGACGACCACCACGCTGGTCCCGCCGCGGCTGACAGTGACGATCAAGCGCACCACCGATGGCGTGCCACACATCTCGGGCCCTGACCTGGCGAGCGTCGCGTACGGACAAGGCTGGGTCAGCGGAGAGGACCACGGCTGCACGCTGATCGACCAGATCGACAAGGTGTACGGCCGCCGGTCCGAAATCCTCGGCCCCGGCAGCGACGGAGAGAACGTCGAGAGCGACTTCGCCTGGCGCGCGATCGACATCGTCGGTACCGCCACAGCTGACTACGACGTCGCGTCGGCCGACGTTGTCGAACAATTCGAAGCCTTCGCCGAAGGCTGGAACGACCAGCTCACAGACACAGGCCCCGACGGTCTCATCGGCTGGTGCAACGGTGCCGAATGGGTGCGGCCAGTCCAGCCCGTCGAGGTCTACGTGTACGCGCGCTCGCTGGCATTGCTGGCCAGCAGTGCCCGATTTGCCGAGTTCATCCCCACCGCCCAACCACCGCAACCCGACGAGGTGGACTTGGCTCCGCCGGCCAACGAATCCCCCACTCCTGACTTCACGGCGCTCGAGCCGCTCGATGTCGGCAGCAACGGTTGGGCAGTCGGCAGCGATCGCACCGAGGGCGGCGTCGGCGGATTGCTCGTCGCCAACCCGCACTTCCCGTGGGAAGGCGAGTTGCGTTTTGCCGAGACCCACCTCACCGTGGGCGACGAGATCGACATCTACGGTGCCCAGTTGCTCGGTGTGCCCGGCATCGGCATCGGATTCACCGAAGGCGTGGCGTGGACGCACACCGAGTCTGCCGGCAAACGGCTCACCGCGTACCTACTCACGCTCGATCCCGAGTCCCCCACGAGCTACGTCGTCGATGGCGAGTCCCGACCCATGACGTCAATCGATCACACGATTTCAATCCTTCGGGCTGATGGCACGGTCGACGAAGAGACCCGCACGTTGTGGAGCAGTGAGTACGGCCCGATCATCGACTTCCCCGGGCTCGGCTGGACCGACAGCGCAGTACTCAGCTTCCGCGATGCAAACATCAACAACGACGAGTTCATCGACCAGTACCTCGACATGATCTCGGTGCAGAGCCTCGACGATGTGCAGGCCGTGCACGCCGAACACCAGGGTGTTCCGCTCTTCAACACCATTGCCACCGGTGCCGACGGGCGGGTCTGGTACGCCGACACCGCTGCCACCCCCAACCTCTCCGCCGAGGCCGAGCAACTCTTCATCAACAAGCTGTTCACCGACCCGGTCACACGAATCGGTTACGAGAACGGCGTGGTGCTGCTCGACGGTTCCGACAGTCGATTCAACTGGGAGGTCGTCCCGGGTGCTCGGGACGACGGCTTGGTTCCGTTTGACGAGATGCCGATGGTCGAACGCACCGACTACGTCTTCAACGCCAACGACAGCTTCTGGGTACCGAGTGACGAGTTCACGCTCGACGGAACGTTCTCGATTCTGCACGGCGACCAGAACACACCACTCAGCATGCACACCAGACAGAACGCTGCGGTGCTGTCGTCCGACAATCGGACCGGCCTCGCGGGCGACGACGGCAACTTCTCAGGGATCGAGCTGCGCGACGCCGTGTTCGACAACACTGGGCACGCCGCCGATCTGTTGCTCGATGCCGCGGTCGCTGCGTGCTCCGCCACCCCGGTGTTCGAGGTCGGCGAAGTGCTGGACGACGACGAGACCGTTGCGTTGCCAGCCGAGCTCGTCGATCTCACTCCGGCCTGCACCATCCTGGCGCGCTGGGACGGCCGCTACGACCTCGACCGGGCCGGCCCGCTGCTCTGGCGCGAGGTGCTCAACCGATTCAGCAACGATGAGCGCACCACCACCGGCACCCTGTTCTCCGACGAATTCGATCCGCTGCGGCCCACCCTCACCCCAGCGGTACCAGCAGACGACTCCACCCCACTACTCGCCGCGCTGGCACGTGCGGTGCAGACGCTGACCAAGGCGGGTTTCCCCCTGGACTCAGCGCTCGGCGCCGCGCAATTCACGGAACGGTCGGGGACTCGGATCCCCATCCATGGCGGTACCGGAGCAGATGGCGTCACGAATGTGGTGCAGTGGAGCAGCACGGGTTCAAGCACGGAACCGACTCCGACCCGAGGCGACGCAGTGTCACCGCGCAGCGCACTGCGGGGTGAGGGCTTCCCGGTCAACTACGGCACAAGCTTCGTCATGACCGTTGACTACACGGGCGAACAGGTGCAGGCGTGGGCCATCCTCACGTACGGTCAAACCGACGATCGCGAATCGCCGTTGTTCGAGCAG
>CAXMZV010000324.1:0-5252 GCA_964199985.1 Candidatus Ilumatobacter isfjordensis
GCCGGTGCCCTGGATGTCGCGGTCGGACAGCAAGCAGACGACGTGGTTCGCCTTGAGCGCCGAGATCACCGCGGTGCCGGCCTTCTGGCCGAGCGGCACGACGGTCATGCCCAGCTTCGAACGCAGGTCGACAAACCATTCGAACAGCTCAGGTGGCTCGAGTCGCTCGACGATGACCGTGATCGGATGGCCCCGGTCGGCGATCCACCGACCGGCCCATTCCCAGCCGCCCAGGTGGGGAACAGCGATGATGGCCCCCTTGCCAGCGGCGAGCGCCTCGGTCAGGTGGTGGTACCCGTCCTCTTTGAACGGTGCAGCGACGGCACGCTTCGACATCGTGGGCAGCCGGAAGCTCTCGATCCAGTAGCGCGCGTAGGAATCGAACGCCTCCTGCACCGCTCGCCGCAGCCGCAAACCGCGCAGCGTCGGGTCGACCCGCTGGAGGTGGCGTTCGATGATCGCCCGGCGCTCCGGGCTGGCCAAGTTTGCTCCAGCCCCCGCGGGCGTTGCCAGCCCCATCGCCAGTGGTCCGGGCATGAGCCTGGCGGCCAGCGCTCCGAGTTTGTAGCCGTTCGTGGTGAACTGGCCGATGAACTGCTGCTGCAATTCTTCGGGAGTCACGGCTTCCGTCGCGGCACGCGAGTTCGCCGCCGCTCAGTGCGTGCCACCCGGCGACTCTGCCGACGCGATCGACGCATCTCGATCTTCGCCGCGGTGACGGGGGCAACGTCCGCGGCCTTCCAGACTTTGGTGAATCGTTGCACTGCAGTGATGGTCGTGAGCACGAGCATCACCCAGAGAATCGGTATCAACAGCACGTTGAAGGCCAGCCCAATGCAGATCGCAATGATCCGCTCGGCTCGTTCCATCAGGCCGCCCTTGGCGTCGATGCCCAGCGATTCGGCCTTCGCGCGCTCGTAGCTGATCAACGACGAGACCGAGGCAACCGCAAACGGGAGCAGCACGAGACGCGGGTCTTCGGTCAATGCGAAATGCCAGCCGATCCCCCCGAGGAGGAGCGCATCAGTGACTCGGTCGACTGTTGAATCGAAGAAGGCGCCGCGCTGACTCGATGTGCCGGACGCCTTGGCCAGTGCTCCGTCGAGCAGGTCGGGCAGCCCAGCAAGAATCACGAGGGCGAGGCCGAGCCAGAGCCGGCCGAAGCCGATGGCCACGGCTGCGCCGACGCCGACGAGCAGCCCGATGATGGTCAGGTGGTCGGGGGTCAGTTTCGTCTTGCGGAGGAACGCGCCGATCGGCTTGACCGCCTTGTCGACTGGCTTTCTGAACGTGCCGTCAAACATCTTCCGAGGACTCTAACTCTCAGCCGTCTCGAGGTCGGCCTCGTCGTTGACCTCGACGAGGTGTTCGAGGATGCGGCCGTCGACCGCGTCGACGAGCACCAGACCGCGCTGTGCCGGTGGTTCCTCTGCGGAGTAGCAGAGCACCCGCCACGTCGGACGACTGCGGAGGCCGCGCCAGACCTGCTGCGCCGAGGCATGGCCGACGGCGAATCCGACGGCGCCCTGGGCAGCGACCAGCGCTTCTTTTTCGTCGACCGTCATCCGCCAACCCGAGCTGATCGAGAACAGTCCCACCAGAGCGAGCACGACAGCCGCAACCAGCCAGCCAGAGTTGACCACTGCCGCATCGTTGGCGAGGAAGTAGATCACCGCGATGATGGCGGCGAATCCGATGTACATCCCTCCGGGCCAGCGTCGGCGACTGTTGTCGGGAAAGAGGTAGGCGCCGACAAATCCTTCCGGATTGAGGTCGTCGGGCAGCTCATCGATCTGATCGTCGGTCGTCACGACGCCAGCCTACGTAGGAGCTGCCCGATGTAGCGTCACATCCGGGTCGGGGCCCGGTGTGACGCTGACGTCCCGGCGAGCCGAACTTTGTGACTACTGGCGGTCAGAGTGGCGCCATGCCACGCAAACTGAGAGATCTCGACTCATCGGAATGGTTCCACGTCTTCAACAAGGGCAGTGACGGACAGGACATCTTCAGCCTCGACGGCGACCACCATCTGTTCGAAGAACTCGTCGGGGAGGCTGCGCGGCGCACCGGTCTCGAGGTCCACGTCTATGCACTCATGTCCAATCACTTCCATTTTCTCGTTCGGGCACCGGGCGGCGTGTTGTCCGAATTCGTCCGCTTGTTGTGTGCCCGATATGCGGCCGCCTACAACCAGCGAGCGCATCGCTCCGGTCCTGTGTTCACGGGCCGCTTTGGTTCGGTTCCGATCGTCGATGATGCACATCTGCTCATCGAGGCGCGCTATGTCGAACGCAACCCGCTCGCCTTCGTACCGAGCGGTTCGCTCGCCAGCTATTGGCATTCGAGTCTCGGCTGCTATCTGGGCAATCGTGCGGCGCCCGAGTGGCTGACCACTGAGGTCCTGACCGATTTGATGTCCGTCACGGAGTACGAGCGGTTCGTCCTGGATCGACACCTGACCGATCACATGCCGCTCGGCGAACTGCCACCCCTCGACCCCATCGACCCGCGCCAAGTCATCGAGGCAGTGGGCGCCACAATGGGAGTCGACCCGGTCGAGCGGTCAGGGTCAGCTCGTAACCTCGCCACCGCAATTTCGCTCGAGATGCGCGTTGCCAGCGTCGCAGAGCTGACCGAAATTCTGGACATCTCCGCAGCCGGGATTCGCCAATCAGCTCGTCGCGGAAGAATTGCGATCGACACTGATCGGCATGCGAGATCAGCTCATGCTCGCATCGTGGATCGCCTACGCAGGACAGCCTGATCAGCGTTGCGTCACATCGGGCCCCGACCCCGATGTGACGGCCAGGCCGCACGGAGGCGAGTTGCCGAGGCATCGAGGGCTTCGGGGAGAGTTTGCGCGTTCGCGATTGACGACATGAAGTTCGAGTCTCCGGTCCAACGAGGCACCACATGAACGTGCAGATGCGTCGGGATCGAGCCACCCGCTGCACGGCCGAGGTTGAGCCCGACGTTCACTCCGTGTGGGACGTACGCGGAGCGGACCACGTCGACCGTTCTGGTCACGGTGGCCCAGAGTTCAGTCGTTTCGTCCGGCGTGAGGTCACTGAGATCAGCCACCTCACGGAACGGCAGGACCAGCACATGGCCGGACGTGTAGGGGTGGATGTTCAAGATCGCGAAGACGAGTTCGCCACGGTGGACGATGTGGGTCTCCTCGTCCGGCGCTCCCGACTCCAGGAGCTGGGTGAACACACTCCCCCGCCCGTCTTGTTCGAGTGCGTCGGTCACGTACGCGGCCCGCCAGCCCGACCAGATGCGGTCGAGCATCAGGCTTGCAGCGCTGCGTCGGTCGCATCGGCGACCTCCGCTTCGAAACGGGCCACGAAGTCATCGAGCGGCACGTCGCGCTCGACGTCCGGAGCACCCTCGCTCTGCATGTCAGAGCGAACATTGACACCGACCGTGCGGGCCGCGACGTCGTCGTCACCAACCACAAGAACGTAGGGGAGCTTCTCGACTTTGCCGTTGCGAATGCGCTTGCCGAGACCATCGTCCGCCGCGACCATGTCGACCCGTGCGCCAGCGGCGCGCAATCGGTCGGCGACCTCCTGGGCGTACTCCTCGTGCGGCGTCGCCACGGGAAGAACACGAACCTGCACGGGAGCGAGCCACGTGGGGAAGGCGCCTGCATAGTGCTCGACGAGCACGCCGAAGAACCGTTCGATCGAACCCATGAGCGCACGGTGCAACATGATCGGCCGATGCCGGTTGTTGTCAGCACCGACGTATTCGAGGTCGAACCGTTCAGGCAGCTGGAAGTCAGCCTGAATGGTCGACAGCTGCCACGAGCGGCCAATGGCGTCTCGCACGTCGATGTCGATCTTCGGACCATAGAAGGCGGCATCGCCCTCTTTGACGGCGTACTCGAGGCCATGTGAGTCGAGCGCTTCGCGTAGTGCCGTCGTGGCCGTCTCCCAGATTTCATCGGTGCCCACCGACTTGTCCGGGTCGCGCGTCGACAGGTTGAAGGTGAACTCGTCGAAGCCGAACGCCCGCAACACCGACAGCACGAAATCGAGCAGACCAGCGACCTCGCCAGCGAGCTGCTCCTCTGTGCAGAAGATGTGACTGTCGTCCTGCGTGAAGCCGCGGATCCGCATGAGACCGTGCAACGTGCCCGCTCGCTCGTAGCGGTAGACCGTGCCGAGTTCGAACAGTCGGAGTGGCAGCTCGCGATAGCTGCGCTGACGGCTGTCGAAGATCAGACAATGCATCGGGCAGTTCATCGGCTTCGGGTAGTACGTGCCGTTGTCCATCTCCATCGGCGGATACATACCGTCGGCATAGAAGTCGAGGTGGCCCGACGTCTCGAACAGGTTCGCGTTGGCGAGGTGCGGCGTGTAGACGAAGTCGTAGCCACCGTTCTCGTGACGCTGACGGCTGTAGTCCTCCATCAGCTTGCGGATGATCGCGCCCTTCGGATGCCACACCGCGAGGCCGCCACCGAGCTTGCTCGGGAAGCTGAGCAGGTCTTGCTCGACAGCGATCTTGCGATGGTCACGCTTGAGCGCTTCTTCGAGCTGATGCAGGTGCGCAGCCAGCGCCTGCTTGCTCTCCCAGGCCGTGCCGTAGACGCGCTGCAGCTGCGGGCCCTTCTCGTTGCCACGCCAGTACGAACCCGAGACGCGCTGCAGTTTGAAGAAGGGCAGCTTGCCGGTGCTGGGCACGTGCGGGCCGACACACATGTCAACGAACTCGTCGGTGTTCCGGTAGGTGCTGATGATGCCGTCGCCACTGACCTCGCCGGCGTCCTCGGCATCAGCGTCTGCTGACTCGACGCGTTCGATGATCTCGACCTTGTAGGGCTGATCGGCAAACAGTTCCTTCGCTTCGGCCATCGAGTGTTCGGAGCGCGTGAAGGGCTGGTTCTGCTTGACGATCTCCTTCATCTGCTTCTCGATGACTGCGAGGTCGTCATCGGTGAACGTCTTGCCGTCCGGCAGGTCGAAGTCGTAGTAGAAGCCGTTCTCAATTGCCGGCCCGATCGTGAACTTGGCACCGGGGTACAGTTGCGTGACCGCTTGGGCCAGCACGTGCGCCGTCGAGTGACGCAGGACGTGACGTCCAGCATCGGTGTCGTTGGTGATCAGGGCCACGACGTTGCCGTCGACAAGCGGAACGGTCAGATCGGTCTCGATCCCGTCGATGTTTGCGGCGACAGCCGCCTTGCGCAGACCGGAACCGATGGATGCTGCGAGGTCGAGCGCCGTCGACCCTTCAGGCAGCTC
>CAXMZV010000325.1:0-5231 GCA_964199985.1 Candidatus Ilumatobacter isfjordensis
TCATGAGCGGCTCGACCTCCACGTGGTCTGCAAGATCACCGAGGGCGGAGCGGAGATGTGCCGCGACGTCGGCCTCGTCTTCACCCGGCAACGTGCGGATGTCGACCTCGACAACGACGGTGTCCGGCACGGTGTTGGTCTTCATCACGCCACCATCGACCAGGTTCGGCGAGAACGTCATATGCGTGCAGGCATGCAGGTAGGACGCAACAGCGGGCGCCGGCATCTCGTCGAGGAACCCGTCGATCGCCGCCTCGTCGAGCAGTGCACGCTCCCATTCCGGCTGCAGATCCAAAGTTGCCACGCGCTCACGCCACAGTTCGGTGAACTTCGGCTTCGCCCGGTAGTCGGCCAGTCGCTGCACCACGCCCGCCGCCTTGACGAGCGCATTGTCACCGCGGAACGGACGCGATCCGTGACCCGGTGTCCCACGAACGGTCAATCGGCGCCACGCAACACCCTTCTCCGCGACGTTGATGCCGACATGCGATGCTTCAGCTGGACCGGAGTGGAGTCCCCCGCTCTCGGTCAACACATAGTCCGCGTACATCGCATCGCGGTGGTGATCAGCCATCCACCGTGCCCCGTGTGCGCTGCCGGCTTCCTCGTCGGCCACGCCGAAGTAGACGAGATCACCCGTCGGCTTGAAACGGCCGGCAGCGGCTTCGCGGGCGAGGTGGCGAAACACGACGGCCATCGAGGAGGTGAGGTTCAGCATGTCCACCGCACCCCGACCCCACACTTCGCCGTCGATCAGCTCGCCACCGAACGGATCACGATCCCACCCATCGGCGTTGACCGGCACGACGTCGGTGTGCCCCATCAGGCACAGACTCTTGGCATCCGGGTCGGAGCCGGCAATGCGTCCAACGATCGAGACGCGGCCAGGTGTCGGCTCGAAGCGTTCGACCTCGACGCCAGCACCCTCGATCAGGGTTTGGAGGACATCGGCGTTGCGCACTTCTTCCCCCGACTCCGGTGTGCCGTCGTTGACGCAGCCGTTCCGAATCAGTGCCTGGAGCAGCTCGACTGTCTCGCCGGTCAGGTCATCGAGTTCACGTTCGTCCATCAACCGATTGTCGCAGGTCGGGTCATCCTCCGAGGCGTTCGAGCGTACGGGAGAGCTTGGTCGGGCTCGGTTGGCCCCTCGGGCCAAGCGGTTGTGCGAACACGCTCACGCGGAGCTCTTCAAGCTGCCACGCGACAGCAGCCACGTCCGGGGTCACGTCGCTTGCCGGAAGCCGCTTGAGGAGCGCCGAGTAGCGCGCCTCGAGCGGGATGACCTCAGCCATCCGCCTCCGGTCGCGTTCCACGCCACCGGCGAGGTTGTCGAGTCGGTGCGCAATCGATCGGACGTATCGCTCGATCTCGGCGAGTTGGGTCAGCCCGGTGTGGAAGACAAAGCCAGGCCGGACAAGCCGGCCAAGATGCAGATTGGCATCGTCGACCGATGGTTGCAGCGCTGCGGCACGCAACGACGCAAGTGTGGAGTGCACCGGGCCGGTCGCAGCGATGGCAGCCGTTGCCTGGACGAGTGCATCGCGCGCCAGCGGCGGCGTATCCCGGGCCACGTCCGTCCGCAACTCCTCGAACTCGCTCTCGGTCCACGGCAAGGATCCACCGCTCGCGAGGTGCGTTTCGAGCAGATGATCGACTGCCGCTGCAATGCAGTCGTCGGCGAGCGCAGCAACCGACACGTCGGCTGCGCCGAGCGCCAGCTTGCCGGCATTGGTCAGCAGGCGCTCGACGACCTTCCGACTCGGAGCGGCGTTGAGCAGCAGCAGGCGGCGCACTCCGCCGCGCATCGCACGACGCTGTACGTCGGCACTCGTGACGACTCGCAGCGCAACGCTGTCGCCGATGTCGAGCAACGTCGGGTACCCGACGACGTCGAGCGCACGATCGTCTGACTGGACGGTGCGTGGGAGGTCGCCGAAGTCCCAGGAGACGATCCCCCGGCGTTCCTCGATCGGCGCCGCAGCAGCAATCGATTCCCGTGCCTCGCCGACGCGGCGCGCCTTGATCACAGCCAAATCGGTGCCCACATCGCGGACCTGGCCTTGCTCGTCGGTGACCACGAAGTTCATTCGCAGATGGTCGTCGAGGACCTCGGTGTTGAACATGGACGGGTCGATGCGGATACCGGACGCACGAGTCAGCCCGACTGCGACTGCGTGGGTCAGTGGCATCGAGCCGGGCTCGAAGTCAGCAACTCGCTCCACGGTGGCATCGATCGTCTCGGCCATCGGCGTCAGCTCGCGACGAATGTGTTTGGGAACCGAGCGCACCAGCATCCCGATGACATCCCGGCGGTGTCCTGCGATCTGCCAGTCGAATCCTGTCGGCTCGATCTGGTTGAGTGCGCTGAGCGGAATGTGCACGGTGACGCCGTCCAGCGGCTCGCCCGGTGCGTACCGATAGGTCAGCGGCAACTCGATGTCGCCTTGGCGCCACACGTCAGGGAAGTCAGCAATCCGGATGCCAGCACCGTGTTCGCGATCCGCGAGCAGATCTTCGGTCAGGTCGAGCAGCCGTCCATTGCGCTGACGTTCCTCTTTCCACCATTGATCGAAACGGCGGGTGTCGGTCACATCGGCGTCGAGCCGTTCGTCGTAGAAGGCGAAGAGCATTGCGTCGTCGACAAGTTCTGTGCGACGGACGCGTGCCGCCATGTTGCTGATGCGGTCGAGGAACTCCCGGTTCCGGATGACGAACTTCTGCTGCGTGTGCCACTCCCCCTCGACCAGCGCCTTGGTGATGAACCAGGCCCGCGCCGCCTCGATGTCGATGTGGTCGTAGCTCACCTTGCGATCAGAGACGACCGGAAGCCCAAACAGGGTCACCTGCTCAGTGATGACAGCCCGCCCGGCCTTCGCATCCCAGCGCGGGTCGCTGTGTGACTTCTTGATCAGGTGCTCGGCGGCCTGCTCGATCCATTCGGGTTCGATCGCGGCGACGCGACGTGCGTAGAGCCGGTTGGTCTCTACGAGTTCGGCCGCCATCACCCAATCCGGCTGCTTGCGGCCGATGACCGATCCGCGGGCGATGACGAACCGAGCATCACGTGCCCCCCGATAGTCACGCGTTTCGCGCTCGCGCATGCCCACCTGCGACAGAAGGCCCGCGAGCAGTGAGCGATGGACATGATCAGGATGTGTCTTGTCCGCTTCGATGGGTTGGTGCGGGCGAATCTTCAACTCACCGGCAACGCGCCGGAGCTGGCTGTACAGATCCATCCACTCGCGAACCCGCAGGTAGTTGAGGTACTCCTTTCGGCACATGCGGCGGAACTGGTTGCCCGAGAGTTCTCGCTGTTTGCTCCGCAGGTAGTCCCACAACTCGACGAGCGAGAGGAGATCGGACCCGTCGACCTTGAACCGGTTGTGGAACTCGTTGGCCTGTTCGATCTTCTCCTGCGGTCGCTCGCGGGGATCTTGAATCGACAGCGCCGATGCGATGACCAGCACCTCGCGGACACATCCGAACTCGTCCGCTTCGAGCACCATCCGACCGAGCCGAGGGTCGACCGGCAGTTTGGCGAGATCGCGACCGATGCGGGTGAGGTGCCGCTCGGGGTCGTCGCGTTGCGCCGGCTCGATGGCCGCCAACTCATCGAGCAGGGCGTACCCGTCGCGAATCATCGACCGTTCAGGCGGCTCGAGGAACGGGAACTTCCCCACGTCGCCCAGCCCGATGGCGGTCATCTGTAGAATCACCGACGCCAAGTTGGTGCGAAGAATCTCGGGGTCGGTGAACTCGGGTCGTTCCGCGAACTCGTCCTCGGCGTACAACCGGATGGCGACACCGGGGGCCACACGTCCGCACCGACCCGATCGTTGGTTGGCCGAGGCCTGCGACACCGGTTCAATCGGCAGACGCTGCACCTTGAGTCGCTTGCTGTACCGCGAGATGCGGGCGGTGCCAGCATCGACGACGTAGCGCACACCCGGCACGGTGAGTGACGTCTCAGCGACATTGGTCGACAACACGATGCGACGTCGCTTCGACGTCTTGAACACCTGTTGCTGCTCCGCCGACGACAGACGGGCGTACAGCGGCAGCACATCGGTGACTCGCCAAGCAGCCGTGTCGATCTGACGCATGGCCCCGGCGATGTCGTGGATCTCCCGCTCTCCTGACAGGAAGACGAGCACGTCGCCGTCACCCAGCACGCTCAACTCGTCGACCGCGTCGATCACTGCCTGCACCTGGTCGCGGCGATCATCGGGGTCGTCCTCGTTGTCCGGCCCGTACGGCCGGTAGCGCACCTCGACCGGGAACGTCCGACCCGTCACCTCGACAATCGGTGCCGGAACACCTTCAGGGTCAGAGAAGTGCTCTGCGAAACGCTGGGTGTCGATCGTGGCGGAGGTGACGATCACGTGGAGGTCCGGGCGCTTCGGCAGCAACTGCTTGAGATAGCCCAGGATGAAGTCGATGTTGAGGCTGCGTTCATGCGCTTCGTCGATGATCAGCGTGTCGTATCGACGCAGCATGCGGTCCCGTTGGATCTCGGCGAGCAGGATGCCGTCCGTCATCACCTTGACCAGCGTGCGATTGCTCACCTTGTCGGTGAAACGAACGGTGTATCCGACATCGTCACCCAGCGATGAACCGAGTTCGTCGGCGACCCGCTCGGCGATCGTGCGCGCAGCAACACGGCGAGGCTGCGTGTGGCCGATCACCCCGCTCACACCGCGGCCCGCTTCCAGACACAGCTTGGGAATCTGCGTGCTCTTGCCCGACCCGGTCTCGCCAGCGACGATCATCACCTGGTTGGAGCGAATCAAGTCGAGGAGTTCGTCGTGTCGTTCCGTGATCGGCAACGAGTCGGGGTAGGTCAGGCGCCCCTCGGCGAGCAGCGCAGCAGCCGCCTCGGCACGCGCTCCAGCATCAGGTCTCGATCGCTTTGAGCGAGGGGACGCGTCGGAACCAGCCATGGCCACCAGAGCTTGGCAGCGTGACACGCAGATTCCTGTCGTCCGACCTCAAGGTGCGCACTTCGGGGCCGAAGACACAGGTGTGATCGACCGCCTCACCGCACGCGTGCCCGCGACCGACACACCACCTCACCCGACATGGTTGCGTCGACCCGTACTCGGCCGCCACGCCGACCGCGACCTCCCAAGTCATCTCGAACGCGAGCTGAACGGAATGGGAACCGTGCTGCACGACGTTCGCCTCCCGAACACCGCCCACACGCTTGACCACCTCGTCGTGGCGCCATCGGG
>CAXMZV010000326.1:0-5220 GCA_964199985.1 Candidatus Ilumatobacter isfjordensis
CACGATTGGTGCCATCATGCTGTTGGCGCTCGGCGCCAACCCGATCACCGGCTACGCGGCGCTGCTCGACGGCGCCTTTGGCGGCTGGAACGAGTTGGCCGACACCGCAATCAAGTCAGCGCCGTTGCTGCTCGTGGGCGTGGGCATCTGTATTGCCTTCAGAGCCGGCGTCATCAACATCGGCGGTGAAGGACAGATCATCGTTGGCGCGATCTTCTCGACCGTTGTGGCACTCGCATTGTCTGACCTGCCGCGGATCCTCCTGGTGCCGCTGGTCCTGATCGGTGGCGCCGTCGGCGGCGGCATCTGGGGTGCAATCCCTGGTGCCCTGAAGGCCAATGCGGGGGTCAACGAGATTCTCAGCACGATCATGATGAACATCATCGCTGCACAGTTCCTCAGCTTTCTGCTGCAGGACCTGCTCACCGACAAGGCGTCGGGGGCGATCAAGATTCAGCAGACCGAGCGGCTGTCCGAGAACGCGGACCTTCCCTTGATGCCCGGTGACACGCGACTCCATCTCGGTGTTCTCATCGCCATCCTCGTCGCTGTGCTCGGTTACATCCTGCTGTTCCGCAGTGCGCTCGGGGTCCGACTGCGAGCAGTCGGTCACAATCCGGATGCATCGCGATACGCCGGCATGCCGGTGAAGAGGAGCATCGTGCAAGCTTTGGCGTTCTCGGGTGCCTGTGCGGGGATCGCGGGTGCTGTTCTGGTGTTCGGGTCTGAATCGCATCGGCTCATTGCTGACGGCGGCGCGGCGGGTTTCACCCAGAGCGCCGGCTTCAACGGCATCGTCACAGCACTGTTCGGCGGGTTGAATCCGCTTGCGACCATTCCGGCCTCGTTCTTCTTTGGCGGCATGCTCACCGGCGGGATCGCACTGCAGCAGGAGTTGCAGGTTCCCGCAGCGCTGATCGTCGCGCTCAATGGCATCGTCGTCCTGTTCGTCGTCAGCAGCTTCAAATTGCGCAGCCGACTGCAGGCGTGGGCCGATTCCTACGGCGACGGCACCGCGGCGACGGTTGATCCGCTCGATCCACTCGAGCCACCCGACCCACTCGGTGATGACGAAACACCGACGTTGGCGGAGGTGCATGGTGGGTGACTTCTTCACCGTCTCCGTGCTGGTGGCCACGCTGGCGTCAGGCATCAGACTCGCGACGCCGTTTCTCCTCGCCGGGCTCGGTGAGACCATCGGCCAGCGCAGTGGCGTTCTCAATCTCGGTGTCGAAGGTGTGATGCTGCTTGGCGCATTCACGGCCTACTACATCGCACTCGAAACCGACAGCGCCACACTCGGGATCATCGGAGCACTCGCTGTTGGCGCGTTGATGGGGCTGCTTTACGCGTTCATCACATTGGTGATGCAGGCAGCACAGGGCATCTCGGGAATCGGCATCTACCTGTTCGGTCTCGGCTTCACGGACTTGCTGTTCCAGAAGCAGGTCGGCACGCCGAAGCCGATCCCGGGCCTGTCGGAGAAGACCATTCCGATCCTCGGCGACATTCCTCAGATCGGGGAGATCTTCTTCCAGCACAGTGTGCTCGTCTACGTCGCGTTCGCTCTCGTGCCCATCGTCTGGTTCATGATCAACAGGACCACGTTCGGGCTGAACATTCGAGCCGTCGGCGAAACTCCTGAAGCAGCCGACACGCTTGGTGTCAGCGTCAACTTGACACGGCTCGCCACGATCGTGATCGGCAGCACACTGGCAGGTCTGGCGGGAGCGTCGCTGGCACTCGAGGTGGGCATCTTCCAACAGAACCTGACCTCCGGCCAGGGCTTCATCGCCATCGCGCTCGTCTACTTCGGTGCGTGGCGCTCGTACGGGGTCATGCTCGGTGCGCTCCTTTTCGGCGTCGTTCAGGCCACAGTGTTGCAGTGGAAGACTCTCGGCATCATCGAAGGAGCCGCATCCAGTCTCACGGCGATGGCGCCAGCGGTGCTGACCATTGTCGTCCTCGTCATCGTCAGCAGCCGCGTCGCCGCTCCGTCCGCACTCACTCGCCCGTTCGACCGAAGCGCATGACATCGTCGCACCCCGTCAGCGCATCGCCCATCCTTGCTATCCAATCCACGTGAACAACACCACCACCATGAACACCAGACAAGGGGAGTAACCATGAAAGCAACCAACACCAAAGTGATGGCTTCGGTCGTCGCCGGACTCGCGCTCGTCGCAGCCAGCTGTGGCAGTGACAGCGCCGAAGAGTCTGCCGACACCTCGGCTGACAGCGTCGAGGAGGTCGCCGACACTGCGGCCGAATCGGATGAGGCCGCTGCCGACTCCACTGAGGCACCCGCCACGGATGACAGCGAGCCGATGCAGATCGGTCTCGTCGCTCCCAGCGCGAGCAACGACCTCGCGTGGACCCAGGCGATGTTCGATTCGATCAACCGAGTGGGCGAAGGCCGCGACATCGAGATCGCCATCACCGACAGCACCTTCGTCGAAGTCGATGCTGCAGCAGCCATTCGCGGATATGCCGAGGACGGCTTCGATCTGGTCATCGCACACGGCACCCAATTCGGTGGTCCGCTGCAGGAGATCGCCCCCGACTTCCCCGAGGTGTCGTTCATGATCGGTACGTCGAGTGACTTCTTCGGGATCGACAACATCTTTGCCTACTCCGTCGATGCTGGTGAGGGCGGCTACGTCAACGGCGTCATGGCTGCACAGCTCACCGAATCGAACAACATCGGTGTCATCGGCCCGGTGCCGGCAGGTGACGCCAAGCTGTACATCGACGGCTTCGTCCTCGGTGTTGCCGCACAGAACCCCGACGTCGAAGTGAACGTCAACTACATCGACTCCTTCAGCGACGTGCTGCTCGCATCGGAAGCAGCGAAAGCGCTTGTTGGTGCCGGCGCTGACGTGCTCACCGGCTCAGCACAGATGGTCGTCGGTGCCACGGGCGTCGCCGTTGAAGAAAGCGTCCCGTGGTTCGGCTCGCAGTCGAACCAGACGGGCCTCGGCGAAGATGTCGTCGTCGCCTCGGTCGTCTACCACTGGGAGGACCTGCTCAACGGCGTGCTCGACAAGATCCAAGCCGGCACGCTCGGCGGTGAAGCGCTGTCGATTTCGGTGGCTGACGGGGGGCTCGAACTCGAGTTCAACGATGCCTTCCCGCTCGACGGTGAGGTCAAGGCCAGCGCTGAGGCAACCATCGCCGGCATCGGTGAAGGCACCATCGAGGTCCCCATCAGCGAGTGACCAATCGGGTGTTACATCTGGTGCCAGGCACCAGATGTAACACCCCGGTTTCCATCCAGGGAGCATGACCATGAGTACGACACCGATGTTGAAGATGACGGGAATCACCAAACGATTCCCCGGCGTCGTCGCGAACGACGACGTCGACCTCACGGTGCTGCCTGGGCAAGTGCACACCCTCCTCGGGGAGAACGGGGCAGGCAAGAGCACGCTGATGAAGATTCTCTACGGGCTCTACACGCCCGACGAGGGGACCATTGAGCTGAACGGCGAGCAGGTGCACATCACCTCGCCCACCGATGCGATCCGCCAGGGCATCGGCATGATCCACCAGCACTTCATGCTGGTGCCCACCCTCACCGTCGCCGAGAACGTGGCACTCGGTCTCGGGGGTCGTCATGGCCTCTCCGACATGCGCCCCATCAAGGCGCGCCTCGCTGAGGTGTCTGAGCACTACGGGCTGCACGTGGACCCCGACGCCTACATCTGGCAGCTCGCCGTCGGCGAACGTCAACGCGCCGAGATCCTCAAAGCGCTTTATCGCGACGCTGAACTGCTCGTGCTCGACGAACCGACTGCCGTACTCACGCCGCCCGAAGTCGACGACCTGTTCGTGACGCTGCGTCAGATGCAGGCCGACGGGAAGGGCCTCATCTTCATCTCGCACAAACTGCACGAAGTGATGGACCTGTCCGACGAAATCACGGTGCTGCGCAACGGCAAGGTGTCGGGGCATACCCGTCCGAGTGAGTCGTCGCGTGAACACCTCGCTGAGTTGATGGTCGGCCGACCCGTCGAGCTCACCCGTAACGTGGCCCCCCAGGATGCCGGAGCGACACAGCTTGGCGTCAAGGGCCTCGACGTCGTCGGTGACCGCGGGAACCTGGCAGTCAAAGATCTGTCGATTCACGTTCGATCCGGGGAGATCGTCGGTGTCGCCGGAGTGTCCGGCAATGGTCAGCGCGAACTCGCTGAAGCGATCTTCGGGCTGCGTCCAGTCGAGCGAGGTGAAGTGACCATCGCTGGTCAGCCAGTTGCATCGCCCGCTCCGGCGGCCGTGCGCGCCATGGGACTGTCGTACGTCCCCGAAGAACGCATGCGTGATGGGGTAATCGGCGAGTTTTCCGTCGCCGAGAACATGATGCTCGTCGACTACAAGATCGACCCGTACACGAAACACGGTCTGCTCAACCAGTCGGCAATCGACCCGCGCTGCGAAGGACTCACGGCGGAATACCGGGTCAAGACCCCCACGATCGACACACCGACCAGGAACCTCTCGGGCGGCAACATTCAGAAGGTCGTCATCGCCCGCGAATTCAGTTGCGGAGCAACCGCGCTGGTGGTCGCGCAGCCCACTCGCGGTGTCGACATCGGCGCGGCGGAATACATCCACGAGCGGCTTCTCCAGCAACGCGCCGACGGTGCCGCCATTCTGCTGATCTCCGAAGACCTCGACGAAGTCATGCAATTGTCGGACCGCATCATCGTCCTGCTCGAAGGCGAGATCATGGGCGAGGTGGCTCGCGCCGACTTTAACGTCAACGACATTGGCTTGCTCATGTCTGGGGTGACGTCGACTGCGTCGACGTCGTCGGCCTGACGGCCGACCAGCGACTCCGTCGCTTACCCCAGAGTCCTCGGGCTCACGACCGAGCTCGCTCACGCTCGGGGGGACACGCACCTCCGCGCTGCCGCCTCACCCCGCCCACCCCACTTGCTTCTTGTGAGGGCATGGTCTGTCCGACGGGGTTTGTGCTCACACGAAACGTTGGCCCGGGCTGACTCTCGGCGTGGTGATCGGCGTCTGCGAGACTCTGCCATGGACGCTTCGCACCTGGTGCCGACGATTGACATTTCTCAGCCGAACGACTCAATGCTGGCTGCGCTCGACCTGGCCTGTCGTGACCACGGGTTTTTCCTGCTGAGTGGTCACGGGCTCGACGACTTGATCGAGGCGACCTGGGATCGGACGCGGGCGTTCTTCGACTCGCCCCGCGAA
>CAXMZV010000327.1:0-5219 GCA_964199985.1 Candidatus Ilumatobacter isfjordensis
CCTGGCCGGATCACCCGACCTATAACGAGGCGGCCGCCGAGGGTTGCTGGGACAAGACGCTCGCGCTCTTCAACGCCGCCCTGCGCTGAACCAACTCGGGGTTCAGTCCTCGGGGAAGCTGACGAGAATCGCGGCATTCGCTATCACGATGCCGTCGCTCGAAGCCGGCGCCGGCACGTCGAGTCCGCCAGCCACTGCGCGGACCGTCACCGTTCCGTACGGCACCTCCGCGGCGACCGCAGCGACGTCGATGCGATCAGGGTGGGCAGTCGCGACGATCACTTCGACGTGCATGTCGTCGCGCGTCTTGTCAGTGGCGGCGAAGAAGTTCAGGCTGCTGTGCCGGAGTGCGTCTGACACGGCGCGGCGCGCAGCCTTCGTGTCATCGTTGCCATGGACGTCGACGCCCATGCCCATCTCGGTGATCCAGCGAACGAGCGCCATAGCGGCAGTGTCGCAGAGTCAGGCGTTGGGGTCGACGACGATGCGGCCGCGGACCTGGCCGGCCATGATCGCTTCGGCCTGATCGACCAGTGCGCTCATCGGCACGATCTCGGTCATCGCATCGAGCAGGTCCGACGGCAGGTCGGTCAGCAGTCGCGCCCAGGCGGCGTCACGTGCCTCGATCGGCGCCATCACCGAATCGATGCCCTGCAGGCGAACACCACGCAGGATGAACGGCATCACCGTGCTCGGCAGGTCAACACCGCCGGCCAGACCACACGCGGTCACCACACCCTGATACTTGGTCTGCGCAATGACCTTGGCGAGCATCGTCGAGCCCACGGTGTCGACGGCACCCGCCCAGGTCTCGGCTTCGAGCGGCTTCGGCGCCTCCGACATCTCCTCGCGGGACAGGAAGGCCGTCGCACCGAGCGAACGCAGGTAGTCGTGCTGCTCGGGCCGACCGGTCACGGCGGTGACCTCGTAGCCGAGGTTCGAGAGAATCGCGACCGCCACGCTGCCGACACCGCCAGCCGCACCGGTCACGACGATCGGTCCGTCGGTCGGCTTGACCCCACCCTCTTCGAGGGCGAGCACACACATCATCGCGGTCATTCCCGCCGTGCCGATGCCCATCGCCTGGACGGCGCTCATGCCGATCGGTCGCCGGTTGAGCCACATTGCCTTGACCTTCTGGCGTTGCGAGTAGCCGCCCCAGTAGCGCTCGCCAACGGCCCAGCCAGTGAGGATGACCTCGTCGCCCGAGGCGAACTTCGGTGACTCGGACGAGATCACCGTGCCGGAAAAGTCGATGCCGGGGACCATGGGGTACGAGCGGAGAATGCGACCCTTCCCGGTGAGGGCCATGCCGTCTTTGTAGTTGAGCGACGAGTAGTCGATCTGCACGACGACGTCGCCGGCGTCGTAGTCGGGCAGGTCAGCGTCGGTGAGCTGTTCGATGGATGCCGCAGCGGTCTTCGGATTGCCTTCTTCGGCTTCGCGGACGACGAGAGCATTGAAGGTGCCAGTGGAGGGAGCAGTCATGGTGCTGATCGTTGCACCTCAGATCGTTCCGGATCGAATGCGGCAGACAGCGGCTGTAACGCTGGTGCCATGCGCGTCGACGAAATCCCCGTGGCTTTCACCCCGTCGGGCGGCTGGACCGGCGAGATGCCACCGCCCGTGCTGGCCAACTGCGAGACGCCTCTCGCCGACGGAGCCCCCGACATGCGGGGCGTGTGGCAGGTCATCGAGGTGACCGCCGACGGCGAGGTGCAGCCCAATCATCCGTCGCTCGGCGGAGTGCAACAAATCGAGCAGGCCGCTCGGCATGCCGATCGAGGTCCGACGTCGGCTCGATGGCGAGCAACTCATCTGGGACTACATCGGCTTCACCGCTCGCCTCGATCGCGTCGACTGACCACGACGCCAGATCTCCCACTCCCGACTCGCTTTCCCGCCACCCTGATTGGAAAGCTTGAGCGATGCGCCACGATGTCCAAGTCGCACTCATCAAGCAGCTGATCGAACGGCTCGACTCCGACACCAATGTCGATGCTGGCCGAATTCGTCCCCAGTCGACATCCACCTACACCGACACCGCGCAGGCCGAACGCGAGCGCCAACTGTTCTTTCGCGGCACTCCTCAATGTGTGGGCCTGTCGGGCGACCTACCGGGACCGGGCTCGTTCATCACCAGCAACGATGTCGGCACCCCCATCCTCGCCACCCGCAATACAGACGGCCAGTTCCAGGCATTCGTCAACTCATGCCGCCACCGCGGTGCCATCGTTGAGACTGAGGCGCGAGGCACCACACGTCGATTCACCTGCCCGTTCCACGCCTGGAGCTACAACACCGACGGTGCCCTGGTCGGCCTGCCCAAGCCAGAACACTTCGGCGAGGTCGACACGGAGTGCCTCGGGTTGAAGCCGCTCCCGGCCGAGGAGCGCCATGGGCTGCTCTTCGTCCACCCCGACCCCGACGGTTCCCTCGACCTCGACGGACTACTCGGCACCTGGTTCAACGAGGAGTTTCCGACCTGGCAGTTCGACAACCTCGTGCCAATCAATCAAGACGCCTACGACGCCGCCTGCAACTGGAAACTGGCGATGGACACATTTGGCGAGACGTATCACTTCTCCGCGCTCCACAAGGACACGTTGTTCAACAGCTTCCACGGAAATGTGCAGTGCTACGACGACGATGCAGAAGCAGGCGGGCACAGCCACCGGATGATTCTCTGTCGCCGTGACATCGACCAGATGCGTCACCAGCCTGAAGACGAGTGGGACATCACGGTCGCGGGTTTGCCGGTGTATTGGATCTTTCCCAACGTCATCCTCATGCCGTTCCGGTTCGGTGTGTTCCTCGTCCGCGCCTATCCGACACTTGGGGACCCGGGTCGTCATCTCAGCCGCGTCGATTTCTACATGAAGTCCGAGCTTGCCAACGCCACCGGCCCCGAAGCCGCCGAGATCAACGAGTTCATCGGCAACATCGCGCAGGGCTTTGCCGAGATCATTCGCGACGAGGACTACGTCATGGGCGAGTCACAACAAGCAGCTGCCAACGCCGGCGCACTCGACGAAATCATCTTCGGTCGCAACGAACCAGCGCTGCACCACTACCACGACACCTATGCCGCAAAATTGACCGACGCCTAATCAAACTCAGGACGTTTCGACGAACTCGACCCAGTTGCGGTCCGGATCCTCGACGATCCCGATGCGGATACCCGGTCGAATATCGGTTGCCGGCGTGACGATGGAGACGTCTGCCTCGGCACACGACGCCAAGATCTCATCGAGATTCAACACGATCAAGGTCAAGTAGCGGAAGCCGAGAGCACCCGGGATGCCACCGCCGACTGCCGCCGGAGGCGTCTCGTCGAAGGCGACCAACTTCAAGAGCGAGTCGCCGCATTGCACGCGGTGCATCGTGCCACCGCCGCCGATTGGCATCGGGATGTCGCCGACGTGTTCGAGACCGAGGAGATCGCGGTAGAACGCGAGCGACGCCGCGCCGTCACGGACGACGATTCCCAGATCGATTGCGGACTTGGCCAGTTGGACACCCATCGCGGCGACGCTACTCGCGGGTTCAGAACGCGCTGCCACCCTGATAACGACCTTCGGGGATGAGAAGCCCGCGCACGAGATCGGCCATCGGGTTCTCGGCCTGCGTCAGTCGGTCAGCCACTGCTTGCAGCGTGTCGCCGAGTGCGGTACCGCCGAAGATCCAGTCGTTGAGTGCGTCGTGGTTTGGCGCCGCGGACCCCGGCTGGGCCGCGATCGCCTCGTGGTAAAAGGTCCGCAAGTCGTCGGCGAGGTGGCGAACGAGCAACGGCATGTCGAACGCCCACTCGATGTCGCCAGCCGGCGGAAGATCGGTGATCGAGTCGGCATCGGCAATCGACGCCAGAGCTCGCGCCACGTCGTCGATCTGATTCGGGCCGGCACCGCTCACGCCGAACAGTGTGCGGCCGCGCGCCGCCCGTGTCTGTGCCGACCAGGTCTTGAGCCGACCCACCTCCGCGAGCAGTCGCCCAGTGAGCGTGTCGTCGATGACCGGTCCGAGGTTGAGCGGACAGGCCCACTGGCCTGGTCCGGCTTCCTCGGGAAGCAGTCCGTCGTAGTCGGCGATCGTCGGCTGGGTCGCGGTCTCGAGCAGCGCGAACGCTTGACGCATGACCTGCTTCTGAAAGTCGGGATCCTCAGCCGACCCCAGGGGACGACCGAGCGCGAACGGCACCCACAGCGCACGAGTCGGGCCGACGGCCTCGCTCTGCTCGCGGACGAGGCTGATCGACGTGCACGCCACGCCTGTCCGTTCGATGAAGTTGGTGAGGGCGCCAACTGCGCCCGTGCACAGCGGTCAAACAGGAACGAGGAGTGCGACGTCGACACCGTCGGCGGCGAGCATGCGACCGACCTCGGTACCGGTGTCTTCGAACAGCTGAGGAGCCGGCATCGCGCCCATGAACGAGTAGTGCCGCGGGCTCACACCGCCGATCTCACCGTCATCTGCCATCTCGCGCAGCCGGTCCATCGGGAACGAGATGTTCGGGTCCTGCTGGAACGCGCTCCGGTCGAAGTTGGTGCTCACATGTGACAGCACCACGTCGGCCCAATCGGCGTCACCGGGCACGACCCGGTAGTCGAGGGCACCGAGCGTGAACGGAGCATCGGTTCGAAGGTGCAGGCCCGCGGTCGACACGATCGCGACCGTCGAGTCGGCCAGTGGTTTGGGCGTGATCCACTCACCAGGTTCGATGCGCGGCATGGAGTCGGCTCGCGCCTGCAGGTGTTCGGCCTCGGCCTCGTGCAGATCGCTCAGTCGCACCATCTCGTCATCCTCCCATCCCCGACCACCGAGCTTTTCGTGAGGTTGCTGCAGGCACTGTCTGCAGCAACCTCACGAAAACGGCAGTTGGGAATTGCTGGCTCATGAGTCGACCGATGCCCCGAGGTTGTTCAGCTGGGCGCGGACGATCATGGTGTACGTGTCGGCGATGGCGACTTCGCGGTGGTCCTGCTGTGCTTCGAGTCGAGACGGGTCCATCACCACGGCCATGAAGGCCGCCTTGCTGGGGAACTCGTTGAAGCGGACCTGATGCCAGGCACGACCATCGCCGATGATCGTGTCTTCGACAGCAAACCAGCCGTTGATCCGAACCCCGTGCCCGAGCGCGACCTTGCTGGCGGCTGTCTGGTACTGCTCCATGTGGTCCGGTGTCTTGTGCGCAGCTTCAGCATCCTCGAAGCGCAGCACGT
>CAXMZV010000328.1:0-5209 GCA_964199985.1 Candidatus Ilumatobacter isfjordensis
GCCGCCGCCGTTCCGCGTTCCTGACCGTTTGTGTACCCAGGAGATGTCGCCGGCGACACTTCCTGGGTACGCAAACGGTGAGGTGGAGGGGGACCTGGGTCAGTAAACGGGGAATTTGGCGCAGAGGGCGGCGACCTCGGTTTTGATCTCCGCCAGGGCCGCGGCGTCATCGACGTTGCGGAGCGCTCGGGCGATGAACGCGGCGATCAACGGCATCTCCGCTTCGGTCATCCCCTGCGTGGTAACCGACGGCGTACCGATGCGCACACCGCTGGTGACGAACGGGCTGCGCGGGTCGTCGGGGATGGTGTTCTTGTTCAGCGTGATACCCGCCTCGTCGAGGGTTGCCTGCGCGACCTTGCCGGTCAACTCGGCATCGAACGGCGTGAGATCAACGACCATGAGGTGGTTGTCGGTGCCGCCGGACACGAGACGGAAACCCTGGTCGGCTAACGCGGCTGCGAGCGCGGAAGCGTTCTTCACGACTTGGTGCGCGTACTCCGTGAACGACGGGTCGGCCGCCTCGCGGAACGCGATGGCCTTGCCTGCAATGGCATGCTCGAGCGGCCCACCCTGCCAGCCGGGGAACACGGCCTTGTCGATCGCCTTGGCGTGTTCGGCCTTGCAGAGGATGCAACCGCCGCGAGGCCCGCGCAGGGTCTTGTGCGTGGTGAATGTGACGACGTCCGCGAACGGCACCGGGTTCGAGTGCGCGCCACCGGCGACCAGGCCCGCAAGGTGAGCGATGTCGAACATCAGCAGCGCACCGACCTCGTCGGCAATCGCCTTGAACGGTTCGGGGTCGAGGCGACGCGGGTACGACGTGGTGCCGGCGACAATCATCTTCGGACGATGTTCGAGTGCGAGCTCGCGCACGTTGTCCATGTCGATGCGGTCCTCGGCACCGGTGCCATACGCGACGAAGTTGTAGAGCATTCCGGACGCGTTGACCGGTGACCCGTGCGTGAGGTGACCACCATGGTCGAGGCTGAGCCCAAGGACCGTGTCGCCCGGATCGAGCAACGCCTGATACACGCACATGTTTGCGTTGGCACCCGAGTGGGGCTGCACGTTGGCGTGCTCGGCGCCGAACAGTTCCTTCACTCGATCGATGGCGAGCTGCTCGATGTCGTCGACGATCGCGTTGCCGCCGTAGTACCGCTTGCCGGGATATCCCTCGGAGTACTTGTTCGTGAGCACTGACCCGGTGGCGGCCATGACGGCAGGCGAGGTGAAATTCTCACTCGCGATCAGCTGGAGGCCGGTGATCTGGCGCTCGACTTCACGTTCGAGGAGCGACTGCACCTCGGTATCGGGATCTGTGTCGGAAGGGAAGGGCATCGGAGGTCCTTGTTCGGGAAAGGTCAAAAAAGGGGTCTGACCCCATTTGTGACTATTTGAAGTTGGCTTCGAGTTCGGTGATCTGATCGACGCGGCGCTGGTGGCGGCCGCCTTCGAATGTTTGGGTGAGGAAGATCTGCACGACCTCTTCGGCGACGCCGGTGCCGACGACGCGGGCACCCATCGACAGCACATTGGCGTCGTTGTGTTCACGTGCCATACGGGCCGTGTAGAGGCAGTTGCAGAGCGCTGCTCGAACACCGCGGACTTTGTTCGCTGCGAGCTGCTCACCCTGACCGCTGCCACCGAGAACGATGCCGAAGTCAGCGTTGCCGTCGCGAACGGTGCGTCCGACGCCGGCGCAGATCTCGGGGTAGTCGACCGACTCGGTCGAATGAGTTCCCTGGTCGTCAATGGAATGCCCAGCGGCCTCCATGAAGCCGATCAGGTGCTGTTTGAGTTCGTAGCCCGCGTGGTCGGAGCCGATTGCGATTCGTGCCATCGTGGGCGAGTGTAGGAGTCGTGCGCAGAGCGACGCGCACGACTTGACGAAAACGTCCGGCTTGGAGCCACGGGCGACGAGATTCATAGAGTCACGACGTGACTCTCGACCCCCGCACTCCCGTCATCATCGGCGTCGGCCAACACAATCATCGCGCTGCCGGCATCGACGATGCGCTGAACCCCATCGAGTTGATGGAACAAGCGGTGCTGACAGCGGCAAGCGATGCTGGACTCGACGGTCCACCGGCCGCCGACTCCGTTCGTGTCGTCAACATCCTTGGTTGGAGGTTCCGCAACGCCCCGCGCTTCCTCGCGCAGCGACTCGGGCTCGGCGGCCCAGACCAGGCAGGCATCGAACTCGCCGAGTCGACGGCGGGCGGCAACAGCCCACAGTCGCTGGTCAACGCAACTGCGGCGGAGATACTCGACGGCAAGGTCGACGTTGCGATCCTCGCCGGGGCCGAAGCGTTCAAAACATTCATGCGAGCTCGCAAGCAGGACATCACGCTCAACTGGCCGAAGGCGGCCGATGACGACCTCCCGCGCTACATCGGCAAGAGACTCAACATGAACCTGCCGGAGGAACGCGATCGTGGCCTCTTCATGCCAATCCAGATCTACCCGATGTTCGAAACGGCGCTGCGGGCAGAGTCCGGGCGAACGGTCGAGGAGCACCAACAGTTCCTCGGCGAGCTCTACGCCGGACTGAGTGATGTCGCCGCGGCAAATCCGAATGCATGGATCCAAGAGTCGAAGACCGCCGACGAGATCACCACGGTCACCGATTCGAACCGGATGATCGGCTTTCCGTACCCGAAGCTGATGAACTCGAACAACGACGTCGACATGGGTGCCGCCATCATCATGTGCACCGTCGAAGCGGCCGAGCGGATGGGCGTCAGTCGTGACAAGTGGGTGTTCCCGCACGCGGGCACCGACTCCCACGAGCACCCATTCGTCTCACATCGCGACACCTTTGCTCGAACGCCCGCTGTGGAACTCGGCGGCGCCATGGCCCTCGACCTGGCGGGCATCGACATCGACGACGTGTCGGTGCTCGATCTGTACTCGTGCTTCCCGTCAGCAGTACAACTCGGAGCGCAGTCACTCGGTGTCGACATCACGCCCGGCGGTGGCCGTCAGTGGTCGCGGACAGGCGGACTCACCTTCTGCGGCGGCCCCTGGAACAACTATGTGATGCATGCCATCGCGAGCGTGGTTGAGGATCTTCGAGCGCGACCAGGCGAGTACGGCTTGACGTGGGCCAACGGCGGGTACGCCACCAAGCACGCATTCGGCGTCTACAGCACCACTCCCCCGGCCAACGCGTTCCAGCACGGCTCGCCGCAAGCCGAGGTCGATGCGCTCCCGAAGCGCAACCTGGCTACTCCGGCCGACGCTGCGGGGGAGGCGACGATCGAGGCCTACTCGGTGATGTTCTCCCGCGATGGCGCGGCGGAGACTGCGTTGGCGTCGTGTCTGCTCGCCGACGGACGTCGCGCCTGGGGCATGTCCTCAGATCCGGCAATTTCCGCCGCAATGTGCGACGGCGAATGGTCCGGCGCCGGTTGCGAACTCGACCCCGACGGCGCGCTCTTGGTGTGACCGGTCGGCCTGTGCCTCGCACCGAGTGACCGGGTCAGTTGCTGATGACGTCGTTGCCCGAGAGGATCCCGCCGTCGGGGCACACGTCGGCGAGGTAGGCCTCGGTCAACGGGATCGTCGCTTCGGTGATCAACGCGGGATCCTCGACGATTGCCAACTGAGCATTGGAGAACGATGCGACTGCTTCGTCGAGCGCCGCTCCATCGACCGTGTCGGGCACGACAACCTGCAGTTCCGGATCGTCGACGCCTGCCTCAGTGAGCGCATCGAGCCACACGTCGCGCAGCACGGGCGGTTCGATGCCGGCACCGAGCAGATCGACTTCGGCCAGCACGGCACGACCGAAGAACGGACCGGCCAGGTCAGCAATCACAGCGACTCGCTCGGCTTCAAGCTCGGCGGGAAGGTTCGCTTCCATCGTTTTCACCGCCGCAGTGAGAGTGCTCGCAGCAATCACTTCGAGTCGATACGCCGCATCAGGGTCACCGATCGCCGAAACGAGACCGAGTGCCTGGAAGCTGCCGGCAAACTCACTCCAGGCTCGACAGAACACATCGCTGCTGTCGATACCGGGCACCCCCGTCTCGGGAACCGGTTCGATCGCTGGTGTACTCGGCTCCGCCGCCAGGTCGAATTCACTGGTCGACGGTGCGATCTCCGCGTCACCGCCGCCAGCCTCACCAGCCTCACCTTCGCCTTCGCCTTCGTCGCCCACGTCCGGCGTCGGGACGAAGTCCGGACCCGTGTCGCTGGCAACCGACTCGTCGACCACGGGCGAAATGGCCTCACCGGCGTCGTCGTCACTCCCGCTGCAGGCCGCAAACCCGAGCGACGCAACCAATGCCACAGCAGCAAATCGAAGAGTTCGTCCACCCAGTGACTGAGTGACGGTGGGCCCGCGCGTCTCCATGGCGACAGTGTGGCGCGCCAGCTGGCATGCTCGGCGTCATGTCGGCTGCAACTGATCCAACGCTGCGCCCCACGGTGCTTCTCGACTGCGACCCGGGTCATGACGACGCCATCGCCATCGTGGTCGCGGCGCGCCACACGGACTTGGTCGGCATCACCACCGTTGCGGGGAACGCTCCGCTCACGAGCACGACCCGCAACGCGCTCGTCATGCGCGACCTCCTCGACATCGATGTTCCGGTGCACTCCGGTGCCAGCCGACCGCTCGTCGGCGAGCCGAAGCATGCCGGTCACATCCACGGCGAGAGCGGTCTCGACGGCGCTGATCTCCCCGCCCCGACCACGCTCCTCGACGGCACCGACGCCGTGCAGTTCATCGTCGATGCGTGCCATCGGCACGACAACCTGTGGCTGGTCCCCGTCGGCCCCCTCACCAACATCGCCCTCGCGTTGCAGAAGGATCCGACCATCACGCAGCGCATCGCTGGGATCTCACTCATGGGCGGAGGGTCGTTCGGTAACCGGAGCACGGTGAGCGAGTTCAACATCTGGGCAGACCCCGAAGCAGCGCAGATCGTGTTCGCCAGTGGCGCTCCGATCATCATGGCGGGCCTCGACGTGACGCATCAGTTCCAGGCCAACCCGGCCCGCATCGAACGCCTGCGGGCGATCGGCGGCACCCTGGCCACCACGCTCGCCGATCTGCTCGTCTTCTTCTCGATGATGTACCTGCGCAACCACGACGAGGGTCACCTCGAAGGTGGCGCGATGCACGATCCGCTCGCCGTCCTGGCACTGACCCACCCCGACCTGTTCGAGCGCGTCGACCGTCACGTCGTTGTCGAAACCC
>CAXMZV010000329.1:0-5206 GCA_964199985.1 Candidatus Ilumatobacter isfjordensis
CCATTAGCCTGGCGCGATGGCCGGGGAACTGATCTACGCATTCCGCGTCTTGCGCCTCCCGTTGCTCGATGCTGGCGGAGCTCCCATCGGCCGCGTCGAAGATCTGGTCGCCATTCCCGGCCGTCCCGGTGATCAGGATGAGGCCGACGTGCCGCCCAAGATCGTCGGATTCGTGGCCTCCAGCCAGCGCCGACGCATCTTCGTCAATGCCAATCGTGTCAGCGAGTTGAACAGCGATGGCGTGCGACTGCGGAGCTGGGACATCGACCTCAACCCGTTCAAGCCCCGCCCTGGCGAGGTGTTGATCAACGCCGAGTTGATCGATCGCAAGGTCGGCAACGAAACGGTCAGCGACATCGCAATGCAACCGAAGTCCGACGGTCGCTCCTCGTGGTGGGAAATCGACAAGGTACGCCTCGCCTCGCGCAGCTCGCTCCGACGCCGCCCGACCTACCGCCTCGTCGACTACGAGCAAGTGCCCGCACTCTTCGACAAGCCGACCGAGATGCAGGCAGAAGCGGCTCGACTACGCGACTTCCACCCAGCCGAGGTCGCTGCGTTCGTCCGTGCGCTCGGCAACGAACAGCGACACCAGATCGCTGAAGCGATGGACGACGAACGGCTCGCCGACGTGCTCGAAGAACTGCCGGAGGAAGAGCAGATCCGCATCGTCGAGAGCCTCGACCGCGACCGCCTCGAAGGCGTCTTCGACGAGATGGATTTCGACGACCTCGCGGACTTGCTCGGCCAGATGTCGAAGACTCAGCAGGAACAGATGCTCGACGTCATGGACGACGACGACGCCGAGACCGTGCGCCGCCTGCTCTCATACGAAGAAGGGACCGCCGGCGGTCTGATGACCCCCGAGGTGATCATCCTCGGTCCCACGGCGACCGTCGCCGAGGCGTTGGCGCAGGTCCGCAATCCCGACTGGGTCGTCAGCATCGCGGCCCAGGTGTTTGTGTGCAACGCGCCGTTCAAGGCACCGACCGGCAAGTTATTGGGCATCGCCCACGTCCAGCGGCTCCTGCGCGAGCCACCCAACATGGAACTCGGGCGCCTGCTCGACGACGTTCCGATCCTCAGCCCGGACATCAGCGACCGTGAAGTCGCGGAGCGTCTTGCCAGCTACGACATGCTCGCCGTGGCAGTGTGCGACCAGGCTGGCCGCCTGCTCGGCGCCGTCACCGTCGACGACGTGATCGACCGCATGCTCGGACCCGAATGGCGCGAACGTCAGCGCCCATCGCGCACCCCTGAAGTGAGCGCCACGTGAAGCGCCGCGAAGACCTCTCGGCACCACGGTCTGCGCGTCGGTTGGGTGTCCAGTACGACTCCGACGCGTTCGGCGCGTTCGCCGAGTCGATCGCCAACTTGCTGGGCACGGCACGATTTCTCGTCTTTCAGACCATCGTCATTGGGCTGTGGATCATCCACAACATCGCAGCGCCAGACCGCTTCGTCTTCGACTCGTGGGCTCGCGGTTTCGTGCTGCTCACCCTGGTGCTGTCGGTCCAGGCCTCATACGCCGCTCCCCTCATCCTGCTCGCACAGTCACGCCAAGAGCGCCGCGACCGGATCACCTCCGAGAACGACCGCGAAGTTGCCGAACGAACCCAAAGCGACACCGAGTTCCTCGCCCGCGAGATCGCGAGTGTCCGCGTCACCATGAGTGACATGGTGACCGGCGAAGACTTCGGCGACCGCCTCGATCACCTCCACGAGACGATCGAAGCGTTATCAGCGCAGGTTGCTCAGCTCTCGGACGCCGAGCCGAGTGGTGCAACGAGTGTCAGCAGCTCGATCGTCGCCGACGAGAACTGATCAGGCTGTTCCCACGGGCCGAGATGGTCGGTCGAAATCTCGCGTACCTCGGCACCGAGCGCCTTCGCCAACGCCCGTTGCTTGCGGGGGTTGACCAGGCGATCGTTGGTGGTGATCAGCATGCCTGCTGGTACATCAAGGCTTCCCGCCCAGTCGGTCGCGTCGTATGCACCCAATGCCTTGCCCGCTTCGATCACGGAACCGATGTCGGCGCGTTGCGACTCCCCACGCAGCCACGGGATGTACTGCCGCAGTCCGTGTCCTTCGGCGAGCATCTTCTCGAGGAACTGCTTCATGAAGCGGCCAGCAATCCTTGAGCGCAAGGCGGCGCCCATCGCAGGAAGGAAGCGCCACCGCAATCGCTCGCGGAGCGTGCCGTTCCATTCGAGTGCCGTTGCCTGCGTGACGAGACCGGCGACAAGATCAGGATGACGTCGGGCGAGCAACATGCTGATCGGCCCACCCATCGAGTAGCCAATCGCCACCACGTCGGTGTCACCGAGGTGGCGGAGGACCGCAGCCGCATCGTCGGCGGCATCTTCGAGTGTGAACTCAGCCGGGCTCCGGAGCCCCCGGCCGTGGCCACGATGGTCGATTCCGACGAACGAGCACCGCTCGGCCAGCGCTTCGTACGCCGTGAAGAACTGCAGATCGCTCGATGCGGTCCAGCCGTGAAGCAACATGACCGTCGGCGCAGTCGGATCAGCGTGGCGATGTTCGCGAATGAAGAACTCCCCGCGCCCGTCGATGTTGACGATGCGCCCCAGCGGCAACCAGGGCAGTGCGGCACCTGCCGTTATCGGATCGGTTGTGGTGGTCGTGTCAGCCATCATGATGCTCGTTCGTCGTCTCGTGGATCGGGTGTGATGTCGGATGGGCCGGATGCGGAATGCCGGTGAACTCCTGCAATCGCACGCCGAGCCGTTCGATTTCGCGGAGCAAACCGATGGTGTCGAGGCGTTCGTCGCCCGCCACGGACACTCCGGGGTCGAGCTCCCTGCGGATGATTGCGCCGGCGAACGCTGCCGCCGTCGCCGCGGCGCACGTGGCAACGAGCTCGGCAACACCAGCCACGAGGGTGATTCGTTCGCCGCTCGCGTTGGCTCCGCGCGCTTCGACACGCACCGCACCAATACCACCCTCGCGGTGTGGTGGACTCAACATCGGCAGGCGTGCCGTGAGGCGGTCGCGACGATTCGCCGACATGCGAGCGCTGACGCGGTCGAGATCGGGGAACAACTCGTGAAGGAGCATCGGCGACGCGAGTTCACCGCGGTAGCAATCGTAGGCACCGACCGGCTCAGGGAACCAGCAGAGTTCACGGCCCGACCCTGACGGGCGGATGATCTGTTCGCCGTCGTGCAGCCCAACGGCGCGCCCAGCGAGTGCCTTGTGGTGCTGACGAGCGCAGGCAGGGCCGGCTGTTCCGTGTACTGCGAGATGGATCTCGTCGCAGCGGTGCAGCTGTCCAACGAGGTATCGAGCAAGCAGGCCGGTCAGCCCAGGCGACATCCCACCACCGACGACGACTGCCACGCCATGCTGGGCCGCTTCGTCGTGGAGTTCGCCCAATGCCCGAACGTCGTCGAGATTGTCCGAGGTGGAGACCACCGGCACACCGAGCGCCAGAATATTCGCCGCCGATCGAATCTGCGGACCGCCGTGAGCGAGCACCGCGACATCGCAGCCGGCCGACTCGGCCATCGTGCCGCGCGGGTCGACCGTGACGACCTCGCAGCCAGGTGCGACCAAGTCCAGTCGTTTGGCGATTCGATCTCCCGTCACGCCGCTGCCGACAAGGGCAATGCGCTTCATCAGTCCTCCGGCAACTCGAGTGGGCGCCACCCACCGTGCTGCGGCGGGGTCCCGCCGGTACCTCGAATCCGCAATGCGGCGGCAAATGTGCCGGCCAGCAGGATTGCCGAGATCGCCCCACGGATGAGTTTCATTCCCTGAGCATGTGCGGTCGGAAGCCCAATCGCAACGTGCACGGTTCACACGCCCGAAAACCAAAACGAGACCCCGAAGGGTCTCGTCAGCTGGGTGGGGCTACCTGGAATCGAACCAGGGACCTCATCCTTATCAGGGATGATCAGCGGTGTTCGTCAGTGTTGCCCGGTGTGTTTGCATAGTCACACGCTGGTACTTTGTGATTTCTGGTGTTGTCGTGTGTCGTCTGGTATTGCTGAGTCCGCGGACCTGACGCGGACTTGAGTGGTCTACGATGACGCGATGGCGTCGATTCGATCGAAGCGTCTGAGCAACGGGAAGACGGCCTATCTGGTGCGTTTTCGAGCCGCGGACGGCAAGGAGCGATCCAAGCAGTTCGGTCGTCGACGCGATGCCGAGCAGTTTGCCCATCTGACCGAGGTCGACCGTGCGCAGGGTTCGTTCGTCGATCCACGGCTCGGCAAGATCACCGTCGAGGACTGGTTCGATCGGTGGTGGCCGACGGTGACCAACCTTCGGCCGACCACGCGTGCCCGCGACGAGGCGTCGTTCCGCAATCACATCGCACCGACATTCGGAGCGGTGCCGTTGTCTCGCGTCGACCGGACCAGCCTGCGGGAGTGGGTTGCGCGACTGTCGGACCCAAGCGATGGTGGCCTGGCACCTGCGACGGTGGCCAAGGCGGTCCAAGTCTTCAACAAGGCCATGCGGGCGGCACTCGAGGATCGGCTGATTTCGGCCAATCCGGTCGAGCGGCTTCCCGTGCCGAGGATCGAACGCGAGGAGATGCGCTTCCTCACTCCCGACGAACTGTGGCGGCTCGCTGATGCGATTGACGAGCGGTATCGATCGTTCGTGGTCCTTGCGGGCTTCAGCGGCATGCGTCTCGGTGAGTTGCTCGCATAGCGGTGGGAAAACGTCAACCTGCTGAGACGCCAAGTAGCGGTGACGGACACGCTCACCGATCTTGCCGGCGAGCTCAGCTTCGGCCCGCCGAAGACTCGTGCTGCTGTGCGGATCGTGACGGTGCCTGAATTCGTCTGCCAGGAGCTGTCGCGGATTGCGGTCTCGCCGGTCGATCCGAATGACTTGGTGTTCACGTCACCCTATGGTCGCCCAGTGCGAGCCACGTTGTTCCGTCGGCGATTCTGGAATCCAGCTGTCGAGCGAGCCGGGCTGGCTCCGTTGCGCATACATGATCTCCGCCACACGGCCGTGTCGTTGTGGATCGCGGCCGGGGCCAACCCGAAACAGATTGCCACGCGGGCGGGTCACACGAGTGTCTCGGTCGTCCTCGATCGCTACGGCCACCTCCTGCCTCAGCATGACGACGAATTGATGCAAGCCCTCGAAGGCCTCGGGTCATCGCGCGACGTCGTTTGACCGGCGTTTCGGCTCCGTCGCCCGGTTCAGGCGGCGGAGTCTTTGCCGA
>CAXMZV010000330.1:0-5187 GCA_964199985.1 Candidatus Ilumatobacter isfjordensis
CGCGTGTCCGCTCGCCAATCCACAGCATGTGGGCGGAGCAGTCGTACCAGTCGCCGGTGATTGAATCGCGTCGAGTCAGGGCCTCTTCGTATCCGACGATGAGCGCCTCGTGGGAGGTGTACACGTCGACTTGGCTGAGGTTCGCGTTGGCCTCTGTCTCGATGCCGCAGGCGCGCATGAACGACAGCGCCCGATCGATCTCGGCAGCCAGCTTTTCGTAGCGCCGTCCCTCCGGGCTCGAGGCGACGAACTCTTGGGTCCAGGAGTGCACGTGGCTGAGGTCGGCGAATCCGCCTTTGGTGAACGCTCGGAGCAGATTCAGCGTGGATGCTGATTGGTGGTAGGCCTGCACGAGCCGCTCGGGGTTCGGAGTGCGCGCTGCTTCGGAGGCGGTCGCGTCATTGACGATGTGGCCACGGAACGAAGGGATTTGGAGATCACCGACCGTCTCGAAGTCCGACGATCGCGGCTTGGCGAACTGTCCTGCCATGCGGCCGACCTTCACGATCGGGACGCCGACGGAATAGGTGAGGATGATCGCCATCTGCAGGATGACACGCAGCTTCTCTCGAATGTTGTCGGCGGAGAATTCCTCGAAGCTCTCTGCGCAGTCACCGGCTTGGAGCAGGAAAGCGTTGCCGGATGCAACACGGCCGAGTTCGGTCTGCAGCGAGCGTGCCTCGCCGGCGAACACGAGCGGCGGAAGCGTCGAGATCTGCTTCAGCGACGATTCGAGCGCCCCGACATCGGGCCACGTCGGCTGCTGCTTGACCGTTCGGTCTTGCCACGACGACGGTGTCCACGTTCCCCGAGATTCCATCTGGGCAGGCTACCGACGTCCCCAGCGCACACGCGGGTGGGTTGTCGATGGCGTTCGGCCGGTTCGGCTGAGCCTGCAGACAGGAGCTGGGCGACGCGCCATCATGGTATGGATCCGTCGAAGGAGGCATCATGGAGAAAGCAACAGGCATCGGTGGAGTGTTCTTCCGCAGCTCGAATCCCGCGGCGCTGCAGTCGTGGTATGCCGAGCATCTGGGCTTACCTGCGGACAACGAAGGCTTCGCCATCATCAGGTGGGGCGGCGATGTTGCCGGGTCCACCGTGTGGTCGCCGTTCCCCGAGGACACCGACTACTTCGGTGAGCGCTCGCAGGAGTCGATGATCAACTACCGCGTCGAGGACCTCGATGCGATGCTCGCTCAGCTGCGGGCACAGGACGTGCCCGTTGTCGACAAGATCGAAGCGCTCGACGGCGTCGGTCGGTTCGGATGGGCGACCGACCCCGAGGGCAACCGCTTCGAGCTCTGGGAACCAGCGCCCGGCACCTGAAAACGAAAGCGGAGCGGCTGGATCACTCCAACCGCTCCGACAATTCAACTCATTCTCTTTGACGGATCCGAGGAAGCTCAGACCGCCAAAATGCGTTCGGCGTCGTCGCGGAGGCCAGCAACGGCGCGGCTGACGAGGCGGCGGGCCGCTTCGGCGGTGACGCCCAACTGCTCGCCGACTTCGCGGAAGCTTTTGCGCTCGCCGTCGACGAGGCCGAAACGGGCCTCGACAGCAAAGCGGGCGCGAGCATCGAGCGTGTGCAGCAGTTCGTCGAGCAGTTCGCTGTCGACGAGGGTCATCACGTGGTCTTCTGGCGTTCCGTCGCCGTTTGCCATGAGGTCGCCCAGCGTCGCATCGCCATCGTCGCCGACGGTCTTGTCAAGGCTGACCGGGGTGGTCAGGCGGTGCAGCTCGGCGTTGGTCTGGTCAAGGGTCTCGCCATCGCCCGATGCCTGGCGCAGGGCCGCACGGAGGCTGGCCGAACGGTCACCCGGGATGCGGATGAGGCTCGCCTTCTGATCGAGGGCACGGCCAATGGCCTGGCGGATCCAGAACGTGGCGTAGGTGGAGAACTTGAAGCCACGGCGCCAGTCAAACTTGTCAACGGCGTGCTCGAGACCCAGGTTGCCTTCCTGGATGAGGTCGAGGAGGTCCATGCCCTGGGGCAGGGGATAGCGACGGGCGATCGAGACCACGAGGCGCAGGTTGGAGCGGATGAATCGGTCCTTCGCCTTGGCGGCTTCGCGCACCTGACGCTTGAGAGCTGCGCCCTTCTTGCCAGCTTCGAGCTGCTCAGCGGCTTCGCGACCGGTCTCGATGACGCGAGAGAGCTCGCGCTCGTCCTCGGCGGTGAGCAAGGCGACCTTGCCAATGTCGTTGAGGTAGAGGCCAATGGAATCATTCATATTTCGTACAACCATTCGATTTTGTGCGGAATTCCGGTTTGAGTTGTGCCCGGAGACACATCACAACAACCGGCCAGATCAGGGACGACATCGCAAACAGCAGTGTTGGACGATGTTGTGATCGGGGCGACGATCGCCATGACAGAGGGGTTTCCGGCGGAAACCGGACTCAAACGTGGAAACGGGGGGTATATGGGGGGACAACTGACAGTAACAGACGTGTCAACCCCCTGGTCAACCAGGAAGGCTCAATTACTGAGTCCAGCATCGGAATGCAGCCGCATGGCGCGGTCCTGCGTGGTCGGCTCCTACGATTGTCGCTCGTGTCTCCGTCCGCACATCCACCTGGCGCGCAGCGCCCTGGCACCCAGCGCATCGGCCTCTTCGGGGGCACGTTCGATCCGCCACATGTGGGCCACTTGGTGACAGCGGTCAACGTGCGCCATGCCCTTGATCTCGACGTCGTCATCTTGATGGTCAACAACGTGCCGTGGCAGAAAGAAGGCAGCAGGCAGATCACCCCTGCCGCGGATCGCCTGGCAATGGTTGCTGCGGCAGTGGACGATGTTCCTCAGCTGGTCCCCGGGCGCACTGAGATCGACCACGGTGGCCACAGCTTCACGGCCGACACGTTGCAGACTCTGGCCGGCGAGTATCCGGGCGCAGATCTGTTCACGATCGTCGGCGATGACGCAGCTGCGGGACTCCACACGTGGACGCGATACGACGAGGTGGTCCAGCAGTCTCGGTTGGTGGTCGTCGACCGCCCTGGCGATCCTGTCGAGTTGCCCGACGACATCGACTGGATTCGTGTGGAAGTTCCGCGCTTGGAAGTGTCGAGCACCGATCTGCGCGCTCGATTCGTCGACGGGCGCCCACTTGATTACCTGGTCACCGAGCCGGTGTTGGACGTCATCGTGCAGCGAGGGTTGTACGGAGCACGCCACGACCTCACTGGGGAGGAACGTTCGTGACCGCCCGTCCCGACCAACGGCGGCGTCGCACGCTGATCGGTGCTGTTGTCGCTGCTGTGCTCGTTGCCTCGGCGGCCGGACTGACCGCAGTCGGAGCGAACGCGGTCATCAACTCCACCGAAGGTGAGGTGGTCGCAGCTGACTCGCGGTCGGTCGTCTCGCTGCCGTCGACGGACAATGCGGCCCTCGCTGTTGTCGACGACGACAATCGGCTGACCTCGCTCATCGTGGCGACGCTCTTGCCGTCCGGGCAGGGCGGCAGCATCGTCACGATCCCCGTCACGGCCGATGCGAGCGCCTGGTTCGGTGAGGTTCGTCGGCCACTCGATGGTGAGCTGAATCCAGCTGACCCGTCCGGCTTCTTCCAGCAGGTCGAGGCGACCATCGCCGTCACCTTGCAATTTGGCGAGATCGTCGGTGCCGACCGTCTGGCTGAACTGCTCGAACCAACCCTCCCTGTGACCGCCGATATCCCCGTGGATGTGATCGATTCAGGTGCTCCGGGGACTGGGAGCGTCGTTGATGCGGGTGAGCAGCAGTTGGATGGTCCGCTCCTCGCAGACGCGCTGAGGGCGACCGACGACGACGCTGACGAGCGCACGCAGCATTCCATTGACGTGGCTCTGTGGACCGGAGTCGCTGGCAGTGCTCCCGTCGACGGCGCCACCGAGGTGTCCGTTGATGGTCAAGGCCGGTCCACGGTGCCCGCAACGATCGACGAACTCTTCGCCCGGCTGTGGAGTGGGCCCGTCCAAGTACGCGACCTCCAGATCGTCGCGCCAGCACTCGCGGGGGGCGACAGTTCCGTCGTGCTCGATCGCCGCGATGCCGTGCTCGTGTTCGCGCAGATCTCGCCTGCCCGGGTGTCCACGCCGAATCCGGGGCCGGTGTTCCGCCTCGAGATCCCGATCACTGCGGCGCAGCTCGAAGCGTCCGGTTCAGACCTGGCCTCGCGCCGGGAGATCGGCCTCGAGCTGATCGCCACGCTGTTGTTCCTCAATGCCAACGTTGTCTCGGTTGATGCCACTCCGAGTCCAGACGGCGCGCCGGTGGTCACTCGGATCGAGGTGGCGAGCGAAGAATTCCTCGCGACGATGGAAGACCTCGGGCCGCGGACGTTCGGCGAGGTCGAGGTGGTCCTGGCCGAGGAACTGATCGACGGCATCGACGTCGTCGTTCGGCTGGGAACGAGCTACCTCGAGACACAGGCCACACAGGCTGCAGCTGCCGACGTCGCGGAGCCGGGCGCATCGACGCCCGATGACGCCGCTACCGTCGACACCGATGGCTGAACCGCAGACTGCTGACACCGAATCCAACGACGACTCCGATGTGCAGTTGGCGTTGCTCGCGGCGCGGACGGCCGACGACAAGAAGGCCACCGACATCCTGATCCTCGAGGTCGGGGAAGTCTTGGCCATCGCCGGCTACTTCGTCGTGTGCAGCGCCTCGAACCCGCGCCTGGTTCGCACCGTTGCCGACGAAATCGAGTGGACCGTGAAACGCGAGCTTGGCCGCAGCCCGGCTCGTCATGAGGGCCGTGACCAGCAGCAGTGGATTCTGATCGACTACGGCGACGTCATCGTGCACGTCTTCCACCAGGAGCAGCGCGAGTTCTACGAGATCGAGCGGCTGTATCTCGACGTCCCCAAGGTCGCCTGGGAGCAGTAATCGTCGCCGGCTGCCATTGATGGCCGGTCGATTGAGGCTCGCCGTTTGAACCAAGTGTGGCGGGCGCTATCGTCATCGCCCGCAGCAATGCGGGGCCTTAGCTCAGTTGGTAGAGCGCTTCCATGGCATGGAAGAGGTCAGGGGTTCAATTCCCCTAGGCTCCACGAAGAACCCTTCGGTCCACGCCGAGGGGTTCTTTGCTTTTTCGGCCAGTCCCCGTAGGGGTTCTGGCGTGCTCTGGGTTTGCGGTGATTGGCGGGTTCGCGAGTTCGGAGTCAGTTGGTTCGGCCCGTGGGCTTGTCGATGGG
>CAXMZV010000331.1:0-5172 GCA_964199985.1 Candidatus Ilumatobacter isfjordensis
CGATCCGGGCGGGCGACCGAAGCTCGCCGGTGTCTCGATGGTGATTGATGGCTGATCCGAGTTGCCAATATTGGCAACTCGGGCCGTTGCCGAACGAAGTTGCCAATGTTGGCAACTTCCTGAACGGCGCCTAGTATTGCCAATATTGGCAACTCATCGGAGGTTGGGAAATGACGAAGCGAATGAACATCCGGACCGGCACCGACATGGGCCGCGCCATCGTCGAAGTGCGCCGACAGCAAGGGCTCAGCGCTCGCGAGACCGCAGACCGGGCCGGACTGACGCCGCAGTACTTGTCCAAGATCGAAGCCGGCCGCACCACCAAAGTGCTCGAACACCAGCTGCGTGTCCTGCGCAGACTAGGTGCCAAAATCTCCGTCGAGTTTCCCGATGACGACCGCTGACCAACTCGTCGCACGGCTCGACGGGACAGCCGCAGCGACCATCGAACGGCACAACGAGACGATTCGACTCACCTATACCGACGAGGCCGTCGACCGCTGGGGCCTCGGTGAACCCGTGCTGTCCTGCTCGCTGCTGACCAGCACAACCAAACTGGACGCGACAGCATTCGTCGACGGATTACTACCCGAAGGTGACCATCGCCGATCCCTTGCGGCCCGAGCAGACGTCAAGGCCAGTGATCTTTTTGGTCTCATCGCCCGATACGGCCGCGACATCGCCGGCGCCGTGCAATTTCTCCCACCAGACGACGAACCAATTGACCATGGCGACGCCATCGACGCCATCGACGTCCTCGCCGCCGCCGCACTCGCCGACCTCGTTGATGGACTTGACGACAACCCGCTCGCCATCACCGACGAATCCGAACTCAGCTTGCCCGGCGTGCAGGACAAGATGCTGCTGATCGCGGTCGGCGACGGTCAGTGGGCGAGGCCGCTGCACGGGCGACCATCAACGCACATCTTGAAACGCGACCACGCCCGACATACCGGCATCGTTGCCGCAGAACTCGACGGGCTCCGGCTCGCGCGCCACATCGGGTTGACGACGATCGACGCGAGCGTCGAGCGATATGGCGACTACGACTGCCTCATCGTCAGCCGATTCGACCGCACCGTTGAAGACGGTGTCGTCACTGGCCGCATACATCAAGAAGACTCCTGCCAAGCCCTGGGGCGACCGGCGGTGAGCAAGTACGAGATGCGCCAAGGTGGTGGCGGTCCCGAGTTCGTCGACATCGCGCACCTGCTCGACCTGCACGCCGAAGACCCGGTCGAGCAACTCAACACCCTCGCTGCGTACGCCGCCTTCACAGCCATCATCGGCAACGCGGACGCGCACGGCAAGAACGTTGCGTTCCTTCTCGGGAATGGCAAGATCCGACTTGCTCCCTTGTACGACCAAGTACCCACGGTGCTCTTCCCCAAGCTGCAGACCGATGGCGCAATGTCGATCGGCGGCGCCTTCACCCTGAATGCAATCGGCCGCCCAGCGATCGAACGCGAGGCCAAGCTCTGGGATCATGATCCGACAGAGGCCGGTGATGCGGCCGCCGCCGTCGCAGCGGCGCTCGTCGATGCAGTCGAAGCAAACGTGATCGATCCGCGAGGTCCGCTTGCGAATCGCATCGCGACAGCCAGGGATCGGTTCTGAGGGACCGGCTTGGTCCGTCGGCCGCGTTCGAGCGACGGACCATGCCGACGCGTTCGGAGATGTCAGGCGGTCTTCGGCGATTTCGATGTATGAGCGATGTATCAATACGGGGAGCACCGGGCTGTGTCGGTCTGTCCGGACAGCACCGAACCGTGCACCCATCACCCCAGCTAGATCGATACGTCCCGACACAAACCGATACAGATCGACACACCCCGTTACCCCCGATTTTCGGCTTTGGGAGCAGGAGGCCGGGAGTTCGAATCTCCCCACCCCGACTGAATCTCCTCACCTGTGGTGAAACTTCGCGTACCAACGGGCTTCCGGAGTTCGTCGAGGAGAAGAAGGTCGACGGGACCGCCGCAGTAGTAGCGCATGCAGTCGTAGTCGTCGTGGAGGATGCTGACGGGTTTGCAGATGTGGTCCGAGGGGCCGAGCCGGATGAGGGTCAGCGAACCTGGCGATGCCCTCATGGCGCGCTGCGCACTGGCACAGGCCGGTGACACGACGGTCAGCGCGCTGCCAGGTCGGTGAAGTCGGCTACGTAGATACCGAGCGCGGTGGCGACCGACGCGCCGGCGATCAGGCAGAACCGAATGATCACTTTGGTCTCCCACCATCCCACAAGTTGGACCTTGATCGATGCGGGCCGTCCATGACAGACGATTGGTCCCTGGTCTGGTGTGACCTAGTTCCTGATGACACACAGATGACATTGACGTAGTTTGAGAGCCCCATACGCTCGCAGAGGAGCCAGATATGCAGCTCGCAACCGACCCGACGACGACCGGGAACGGCGCGAGGAAACGCATCGAGGTCCGGCGTCACTTCACATCTCCGGGAGTTTGCCCGTACGAAGACGTCGTATGGGAGCGACGCGACGCCCGATTCAACAATTCAAGCGATGGCTCGATCGCGTTCGAGCAACTCGACACGGAGTTCCCCGCGTCCTGGTCCGAGAATGCCTCCAACATCGTCGCTCAGAAATACTTCCGAGGACAACTGGGGACACCCACACGCGAGTGGTCGCTGCGGCTGGTGCTCGACCGGATCGTCGACACGATCACCGAATGGGGTCGCGCCGATGACTACTTCGCTGACGACGCCGAGACCGAGGCGTTCAGGACTGAACTGAAGCACATCCTGGTCACTCAGCGAGCGGCCTTCAACAGCCCGGTGTGGTTCAACATCGGCGTCGACGGCGCCCGCCAGCAGGCGAGCGCGTGTTTCATCTTGTCCGTCGACGACCACATGTCGTCGATCCTCGATTGGTACCGCGACGAAGCGATGATCTTCAAGGGGGGTTCGGGCGCTGGTGTGAACCTGTCGAACATTCGCTCGTCGGTCGAGCCCTTGGGCGGCGGCGGCACGGCATCGGGCCCGCTCAGCTTCATGCGGGGGGCAGATGCATCAGCGGGCGCGATCAAGTCGGGGGGAACCACACGACGCGCCGCAAAGATGGTGATCCTCGATGTCGACCATCCCGACATCGAGGAGTTCGTCGAGGCCAAGTCCCTCGAAGAGCGCAAGATCAGGGCGCTGAGCGACGCGGGATTCGACATGGGTCTCGGCGGGTCGGACCTGTCGTCTGTGCAATTCCAGAACGCGAACAACTCTGTTCGAGTCTCCGATCGGTTCATGCAGGCCGTCGTCGACGACGCCGACTGGGAGCTCCGAGCGGTGACAACCGCCGAGCCGATCCGCACCCTGCCGGCGCGGGACCTGTGGCGGAAGATCTGTCGAGCTGCCTGGGAGTGTGCTGACCCCGGCCTCCAGTTCGACACGACGATCAACCGCTGGCACACCGCACCCCGAGCCGGTCGGATCACCGGGAGCAATCCGTGTAGCGAGTACTTCCACCTCGACAACTCCGCCTGCAATCTCGCCTCGATCAACCTGGGCCAGTTCACCGATGAATCCGGCGTGTTCGACACTCAAGCGTTCGCCCACACCGTCGAGATCGTGTTCATCGCCCAGGAAATCCTGGTCGGACGCGCGGACTATCCGACACCGCAGATCGAGGCCACCACGAAAGCGTTCCGTCAGGTCGGCCTCGGCTACGCCAACCTCGGCGGGATGCTGATGTCGCTCGGCCTTCCGTACGACTCCGACGCCGGCCGATCCTGGGCATCCGCGATCACCTCCTTGATGACGGGCACCGCGTATCACACGAGCGCGCGTATCGCAGCCCGCATGGGTTCCTTCGCAGGGTTCACCGACAACGCCACCGCGATGTTGAACGTGTTGCGAATGCATCGCGATGCTGCTCGATCGATCGACTGCAGCGGCGCAGCACCGACCGAACTGGTCGAGGCTGGACAGCGCGCCTGGGACGCCGCCGTCGACGCCGCGGATGAGTCCGGCATTCGGAACAGCCAGGCAACGGTGCTCGCGCCAACAGGAACCATCGGCCTCGCAATGGACTGCACGACGACCGGGATCGAGCCCGACTTCGCGCTGGTCAAGACCAAGCGGTTGTTCGGCGGCGGGTCGATGACAACCATCAACGGGACCATCCCGAAAGCGTTGCGCTCACTCGGATACTCACCGGAGCAAACCACTGAGATCGAGGGATACATCAACGAACACCAATCGGTGCTCGGCGCGCCACATCTCGCTCGAGAACATCTCGATGTGTTTGCGTGCTCGATCGGCGACAACGCAATCCACTACGAGGGGCATCTGCGGATGATGGCGGCCGTCCAACCGTTGTTGAGCGGAGGCATCAGCAAGACCGTGAACCTGCCGGCGACGGTGACCGTGGAAGAGGTCGAGCGCACCTACCGGTTGGCATGGGAACTCGGGCTGAAGTCGGTCACGATCTACCGCGACATGTGCAAGGTCGGTCAGCCGCTGTCAAGCGGCGCCGAAGCACTTCCGCCCGATTCCTCGACGGTCACGCGGCCGGTGCGACGGAGGCTTGCACGAAACCGGCCGAGCCGGACCTTTAAGTTCTGCGTCGGAGACTGCAAGGGATTTACCACAGACGGTGAATACGACGACGGCCAACCTGGTGAGATCTTCCTGACCGTCTCCAAACAGGGGTCGACGTTGGCCGGAGTCATGGACGACTTTGCGAAGTCGATCAGCTACGGCCTGCAGTACGGGGTACCGATCCGAGCCTTCGTCGAGGCCTTCACCAACACGCGTTTCGAGCCGGCAGGCATGACCAATGATCCCGACATCCGGTTCGCCGGCTCGATCATGGACTACCTGTTTCGGCGTCTGGCGATCGACTACATGACCTACGAGGAGCGATCCGAGCTCGGTATCTTCTCCGTCGACGAGCGGCGACAGCCGACCTTGCCAGGGATCGACGAAACACCGACCGCGGACATCGTGGCGACCGCAACCGTCACGACGAGCGACGCACCAATGTGCATGCTGTGCGGCGTCTCAATGGTCCGCGCCGGGAGCTGCCACGTGTGCACGAGCTGTGGAAGCACCAGCGGGTGCAGTTGACAAACGAGGGTCGCCCTCGAGAGACGACCGGGCTCGCAGCTCGAACGGACCTTCGTCCCTATCCAGGATCGTTCGGATCCATCAGTCTCGCGG
>CAXMZV010000332.1:0-5158 GCA_964199985.1 Candidatus Ilumatobacter isfjordensis
CTCAGCCCGCCGCGACGTCGAGCCTGATGCTGGCACCCACGCCTTGCTCGTCGCGCTGCTGTCAAGCCGGTCGCTCGGCGAACCGCCGCAACGAGTCCAGTTCATCGGCGCCGCGTTGATCGTCGCCGGCGCGTTGCTCTACTTCACGGGAGATCTCGGGGCGACCGTGATCGGGATGACCGCCTCAATCATCGGACTCGTCGCCAACACGACCGGATCGCTGCTCGGCCGGTCCGCCAATCGCGAGGGCACACTCGCGCCGGTCGTCGTGACGACGGTCAGCGTGAGCATCGGTGCACCACTGCTCCTCGTGGCGGGAATCGTCGTCGAAGGTGTTCCTGACCTGACGGCACGAGTTGTCGCCATCATCGCCTGGCTCGCCGTGGTGAACACGGCCGTCGCGTTCACCCTGTGGAATCGGTCGCTCCGCTAGCTGGCCGCGGTCGAATCGTCAGCGATCAACAACACGATGCTCATCCAGATCGCAGCACTCGCCTGGATCTTCCTCGACGAAGGCCCTGGGGCGATCGGGGTGATCGGCATCCTTGTGGTGTCGCTCGGAGCGTTCCTCACCACCTTCAGTCGGCAACACACCTCGACCACCGCGTCCCTCGGCGAGAAGGCATGAGCTTCGACCAGCCTCGACGGCTGCGCGCGACACTCGATGGATGACCGAGGGACTGCCGCCCGACAACCACGTGCACACCGAGTTCTCCTGGGACGCCACGAACGGGTCGATGAGTGCGTCGTGTCAGCGGGCGCTCGAACTGGGGTTGCCGTCCATTGCGTTCACCGAACACATCGACATGGCAGCGTGGGTGATTCACGACGAGCCGACCGCACGAGATCCGCGGATCCGCGGCCGGGCTCGACGAACGCTCCTGCTTCCACGCTCCGTCCCTCGACGTGGAGGCCTACTTCGAATCAGTCGAACGGTGTCGAGCACGCTTCCCCGACCTCAACCGCTGCACTCCTGGCCAGCGGATCATTCGAGCGAGTCCTCGGATCCCTGCACTCAACCGAGGTTGGCGGCGAGACACGACTGATCGACGAATGGCACGCGCACGAGGTCACGGCCGAGCACGACGCAAGTGCCGGCCGCGACTATCTCGCCGAAGCGATCCGATTGGTTGAAGAGAGCGACGTGTTCGAGGTCTTCGCACACATCGACTACGTCACCCGCCAGATCGACCGTTCAGGACGCCGGCACAACCCCGTGGACTTCAAAAGATGAATACCGCGAGACGCTGCGCGCCGTGCAACAGGCCGACCGCATCCTCGAGATCAACACCCGCCAGCCGCTCGACGAAGTGATCTTGCGATGGTGGCACGACGAAGGTGGAGCTGCGGTGTCCTTCGGTTCCGACGCACACGAGGGCGGTCGCGTGGGGCACGGATTTGCCGATGCTGCCGCAATGGCCGAGACCGCTGGCTTCCGGCGTCAGGCCGACCCACTCGACTTCTGGAGACGCTGAAGACGCAGGACACGGTCGGGTGACTCCGTGATGAACCCGTCGCCGCCGAGGTCAATCATCGATTGAATCTGTTCGTCGGTTTCAGTTCCTCAGCTGGACGCCGACTCAGGAGCAGAAGTGCAGTCGGCGTCTGCGGGCGAAGTTCGATCACGCGGTCGATGCAGCCGAGTCCGAAGCAGCTGACGATGACGTCGTCAACGCCGCCGCGACCGTCGAGCAGCGCGACGCACAGGTCAGCGATTCGCTCATCGGGATCAAATGTCTCCTCCCGAGGGTGATTCTTGAGCTCGATGTTCACGTTCAACCCGGCACACAGGTCGAGTGCCTCGGCAAGTAGGAGCACCTCCATTGGGCGATCGTCAGCACCAGTCTCGGCCACGAGTCGGCTGGCCGGGTAATGGTCGTCGTGCCATGACCGAACACCCGCATCGGCCCATCGTTGCAGAGGGCAATGCCAGCCTGCGCGTCAGTGATCGTGGTGGTGATGTTCGTGATCGTCGTGATGCACGCCATCGTCGATCGCCACGAGGTCGTCGCCAAGCTCGAGTACTCGTCCGCCGTACGCCGCCTTGAGGTGCTCGGGAGTCAGCGCCTCAGAGGGCGTTCCCGACGAGATCACGGTGCCGTTGACGAGCACGACATGATCGGCGCGAGCCGCTTCGTCGAGGTCGTGCGTGGCAACCACCACGGCGCGACCGGCGTCACGTTCTTCGGAGATGATTCGTCGAATCTGATGGATCGACACGACATCGAGGCCGGCCACGGGTTCGTCGAGCAGGAGCACCTGGGCCTCTTGGGCCAGACCCTGTGCCACGAACACTCGCTGACGCTGACCACCGGACATCTCTGCAAGGTGTCGCTTCGACAGATCTGCCACGTCGAGCCGTTTCATCGCTGTCGCAACCGCCGCCCGGTCGCGCGCTCGCAGAGGACCGAACGGTCCGCGCTCGGCGGCGCGGGCCAACGCAACCACCTCTCCGGCAGTGACGAGGAGGTGCTCGGACGCATGCTGAGTCTGCAAGACATACGCAACATCGCCGGTGACCGAAATCGTGCCGGACTTGGTCGGCAGGACGCCGGCGATTGCGTGCAGCAGCGTCGACTTGCCCGAACCGTTCGGACCAACCAGTGCCGTCACGCCTACGGGAATGGTGAGCTCGTCGACGAACAACACTTCGCTTCCACCCCGGTGGACTCTCACGTCGCTGATGACGATGGCGGGCGCGACGCCACCGTCAGCATCGGTCGGCTGATTTCTGCCCGACTTTGGTGACGTATTGAGAGTGATTCCCATAGTCTATCTATATGAGAAGGATTCTCACTCCGGTCGTGGCGGCGGCCGCGCTGGCGTTCAGCGCATGTGGGTCGTCCGGCGACAACGAGGCCAGTCAGGATCTTCCATCGGTGGTCGTCACAACGAGCATTGCGGGCAACATGGTCACGGCTGCGCTCGGCGATCTCGTCGGTTCCGAACTCGAGGTCGAGGTGATCGTGCCGGTCGGTGCCGACGCCCACGAGTTCGCACCCTCGGCGAAGCAGGCCGAGACGATGGAAAACGCCGACCTCCTCGTCGTCAACGGGCTCGGTTACGAAGAGGGCATGGGCGACATCATCGACAACGCCATCGATGCCGGCGCCGCTGCGTTCGTCCTCGGCCTGTCCCGCGAGCCCGAGGAAGGGAGCGATCCACACGTGTGGCTCGATCCAGTTCTCATGTCCGACGTCTTCGCCGCGTTCCCGGACGCAGTGGCAACAGCAACCGGGGTCCCGATTGCCGATGTCCAGGCACCCGTTGCCCGCTACGCCGGACTGCTCACCGACCTTGACGCAATGATCGAAAACGAGTTCGCAGCCACGGACCCTGCGACTCGCAACCTGGTGACGAACCACGATTCGCTGAGCCGCTTCGCCGACCGGTACGGCTTGACCATTGTCGACACAATCATCCCGTCGGTCAGCACCAGCGCCGAGGCATCCGCGGCGGATCTCGACGACGCGATCGCCGCGATTCAGGACAACGACGTCAACGCGATCTTTACCGACTCGACGAGCTCCGACGAGCTCGCCCAGGCACTCGCCGACGAGTTGGGCCGGGACATCAGCGTGATCGAGCTGTTCACCGAGAGCCTCGGCGAGCCGGGGACCGACGCCGACACCTACATCGGCATGATGACCGTCAACGCCCAACGCATCGCCAGCACACTGCGCTGAACAGGAACCCCGACCGATGTTCGACTTGATCCTCGATGCCTTCGGCTCGAACATCACGCGTCGCGCCCTGATCGGCGGTCTTCTTGCTGCGACGATCACCGCACTGGTCGGCACCTGGGTCGTCGTGCGAGGGCTGGCGTTCTTTGGCGACGCGCTGGCGCACGGAGTTCTGCCCGGTATCGCGTTGGCGGCAATCTGGGGTTACGACCTGACGCTCGGTGCCATGGTCAGTGCGTTGGTGATGGTCGGCGGCATCAACCTCGTCAATCGCACGACTCGACTGTCCGATGACACCGGCATCGGATTGCTCTTCGTCGGCATGCTCGCGCTCGGCGTGATCATCCTCAGCCGCGAAGCCACGTTCGCCGGCGACCTCACCGGGTTCCTCTTCGGTGACGTGCTCGGCGTGCGCAACGACGAGATCCGGCTTGGCGTCATCACCTTGGCAATCACCGTGATCGGTCTCGTCGCCGGGCATCGGTCCTTCCTGGCCCTGGCCGTGAACCGCGACAAGGCCGAGACGCTCGGCCTCCATCCGGGACTCGCCCACGCGGCGCTGCTCACGCTGCTCGCGCTCTCGGTGGTGTCGAGTTTCAGAGTTGTCGGCACCCTGCTCGTGTTCGGGTTCCTCGTCGCGCCCCCGGCGACAGCGATCCTGATCGTCCGGCGGATTCCGATCGCGATGGTGGTCGCCGTGCTGTTCGGTTGGCTCTCCGTGCTGATCGGTCTTGTCGTCAGTTACCACCACAACACAGCGGCGTCGGCCACGATCGCCGGTGTGGCCGTCGCTCAGTTTTTCGTCGTGTTGACCGTGACCGAGGTGCGCGACCTCACGCTGCGACGGACTCCCGCGCCGTCGCGCTGACCGCAGCGAGCCCGTTGTCGATGCCCTGCGCTGAACGGGCGGCTGCAGCGTCGACGATGACGTAGCCCTTCGCGACCGCGGGTCCAACCGCAACAGCAACCATCACGGTCCCGATGCCTGCGGGACCACCCAGCGCCACGCCGAGCACGATCCACGTGAACTCGCAGGCGAATCGAACAGTGGTCTCAGGCCGGTTGACGCGATCCGACGCGGCACTGGCGAGCAATTCACCGGAGCCGGCGCCGAGGCCCGACACGATGAGCGCGCCGGCACCGAGCCCGATGCCTGCGATGGCCACACCCTGCAGGAGCAAACGCACGACGATCGAGCCAGGTGCGCCGAATGATTCCAACCCGGCCAGGGCCGCCTGCAGCATCGGGCCGATCAGCAGTGGCGAGATGAACGTGCCAGGTCCAGGACGGCGACCGAGCAGCCAGGCAACGGCAATCAACGAGCCGACGGTTGCCCACACAGCAATCGAGATCGGGAGGCCAGTGTGATGACGGACCGCGCCGATGAACACATCGAGCGGCCCCGGACCGAGCTCGGTCCACAGCGTGATGGCGACGGAGACGGCGATCAGCGCGGACCCGGCGACGAGAAGTGC
>CAXMZV010000333.1:0-5156 GCA_964199985.1 Candidatus Ilumatobacter isfjordensis
CTTGCTTCAGCGAGCGCGTTCTTGACGGCAGCGTCAGAACTCTCTGATGACCGGCCGACGACCTCGATGATCTTCGTGAGACTCATTGTGAACTCCTCGTTGGGATTGGCTTCTGACCATCATTGCATCGTCTCGACGTCTGCGCTAGAGCCGGAAAGGGGTTCGGACGCTGTGAGGCACGCGCGTGACTCGCCGTCCGATGTCGACGGGTGGTTGAGACGCCCGGGCGTCCGAATAGCGATCGACAACCGGACGGCCCACTGGCGGGGAGTCGACCCTCGGCGCCCCGTTCCGTCAGAACCTGACAACGAACGGCGCTACACTGCGAACGCTCGACCTGAGGCCAATCCTCGGCGGGTAACCGGCACCGACGGCGGTGGTGCCACCGTTTCGACAGACCTCGGTCCTCGACACCGGCCACCGCCACTCGGTGCCGTCCAATCGGTCCGGCAGTCACGTCCTCACAGGCGCCGGTCATCTGTACGGATGGGGATCGGCGGGTGAGATGGCCTCGCGGAGTGATTAGTCAGAACGTCTCCGCCGCGAATGGTGCCTGGTCGAGGCCGTCGAAAGGACCATCACGCCGGGACCACACGAGACGTGGTTCCTCGGCCCGGGGGTCGGGCGCGATACGGCTTGGCTGTGCCTGTGCCTGTGCCTGTGCCTGAATCCCTCGACGTCGGCGACTACTTCGCCGACGTCGAGGAGTGGGTCCGGCGGACTGATGCTCGCGTCCACCTCGGCAAGTGGTGCGAGGATCTTGACGCCGACGACCTCCGGCGGATGCACCCTGACTGCTTCGATCGGTTCCAGGCCGGGCGACGGCAGCTTGACCCCGAGGGCTAGTTGCACAGCTAGTTCGCCGACGCGTACGTCGACCGGGTCCTCGGTCGAACCGGCTGACGGTTCGCCCGCTCGGTCGGTTCGCTCTACCGGCTGAACCGGTCGACCCGCCAGCGACGCGAACCTTTCCAGTCGGCCCATCCCTCTGCGCGATCGCCCGTGGGACCGATCGCACGCTCGCGGTCGAAGGGCGGGCGCGGCCCGCCATCAGGCACAACGAACAGGTACTTCGCGCCGCGGCGTTGACCATGCGAGCTGACCGCCAGCCCGTGCAGCGTCAGTGGCTGCTCGAAGTCGAAGGCACCGAGCTGAACCCACTCCACACCGTCGATCGAGCCGAATGCGGCACACCGTCGCCCTGCCTGTGAAACGTCGAGTCGGACGTAGACGAGGCTGTCTTGCGAGAAACGGGATCCGAACCGCCAGGTCGGTCCTATGTGACCCTCGAGCGCGGTCGTCGCCTGGCCCGACTCGACCCGGAACTGCACGCGCAAGCCGTCCCCGTTCCCGGGGCGGAAGACCGCGAAGTACGGGGAGCGGGGGTCGGTCGTCTCGCGCACCATGATTCCCCCCTTGGTCCAGTCCTCGGTGTGCGAGTTCGGGCCGCACACCGCGAACACGTACGACTGGTCGACGTCGGCGGGGCCGCGTTCCCTGTACTGGAAGTAGCAGGAATCCTCCCGTTCCCAGACGTCGCCGGACCGGGCCCAGATCGCGCCCACCGCGCCCGGCTCGACCTCTCGCGGCGTCGGGCCGTCGAGGGCGCGGAACGCGAAGCCTGTCGGACCGGCCACCGACGACCATCTGTCGGTCCGAGAGTTCACCATGTCGGTCGCGATGTGGTGGCAATGCGCTGTCTCCGCAGCGTCCCAGGCCGTGCGGTCGTCGATGTAGTACGCCCGTGAGGCGAATCCCTGCCGGCCGACATCGGCAGCCAAGCCGACGTGCTTTCGTGACATGTTGTACACGACGAAGTCGTCGTCACGGCCGATGTCGCCCTTCGACTCGACATTGCCCGACAGGAACGCCAGGCGGTCGGTCGGCACCTCTCGGGACGAGACGTAGTTCGAGAGCTGATGCTCGCTTCCGGTGAGCACCACGATGAACCTGCCGCGCAGCTCGCGCAGCGTCGGCCACCCCACGCCCTGGACGACCTCGCGCAGGCTGCCGGCACCCGAGTCGCGCCCCATCAGGTCGGCCGGCCGATAGAGGTGCTCACCCAGGTGATGCTGGAGCAGTGCGTCGAAGCGTGCACGCGAATGGGCGCTGGTGATCCTCGTCGGGAAGCCGTCTTTGATGTCGAGGAACAAGGTGATGACCTCGTGATCGGGCAAGGCCCGGTGAGCGCCGGCGCAGACCCGCAGGAAGTCGTGCAGGGTGTGCACCGACGAGGACATGTCGAACGTGTGGTGGTACACGAACCACTCGTCGAAGTCGCCACCGGTCTCAGGGTCATCGAAGACGTGGGACGTGTGGATGTCGGCCTCGAGCGAGCGGACGCGCCAGTAGACGATCTGGTCGTAGATGCCCTCGATCCGCTGGAAGCTGTTGTGGATCGACTTCTGCCGAACGTCGTTGTATCGAAGATCGTCGTACGCCATGGTTTCCCCTCGTCCCGAAGCCATGTTCGCAAGCCGTCAGACGGAAGTCCACGAAATTTCGCGACGGGAGAGGCGGAGACCGGGTCGGAACCACCCGGTCCTCGAGGGCGGTTGCGGTGATGGTGGTGCTGCAGTCGATCCCCGACACCACGCTGAGGATCGACGACAATGGACTCCTCTCTGACGGTCGTACTGCCCGACATCGTCCGCGGCGGCCCAGCGAGGAACCTCTCAGGTGACGATCGCTCAACAAACGCACGATGCCACGCTCGGTCACCCCGGACACGTCACCCTGTAGGCGTTCTGGGACACCCCATTGGCCGGCGACGAGCCGGCGATAGGGGGCACCCCTCGATGCTCAGCCGGTCGAGCGTTATGAGTGCCTCGAGGTGCGGAAGAAGTGCCGATCTTTCGCAGTCTTCGCGATCTTTGGAAGATGTCGATATGGGCGCTCCGGCATCAGCGCGCCGATGGTGCAGGATTCCGAAACCCGGTGGGCCGCGGCCGGGTTGTCACGCTCGCGATCGTAGGACCTCAACTTCAGGGAACTGGTCCGGTGAGCCGTAGCCGTTCTCGACCAACCAGCGGATAACGACAAGGCATCGCCATGACCACCAAGCACCGACCATGTCACGGTCGACGTCGCCGCCGTAGCCGGCAAGGAAGTCGTCAAGGTGTTCCTCGTTCGAGAGCGTCAACGAGGCGATGTCGAACAGCGCATCACCTTGGCGGGCATCGGACCAGTCGATGATTCCGGTCACCTCGTTCCCGTCGACGAAGACGTGCTCGAGATGCAGGTCGCCATGAATGAAGACCGGCACCCACGACCGAAGAACCCTCTCGGCGACGCGACGATTGCGGTCGACGACGTCGGCCGGGAGGACTTTGTTGGTGATGAGCCAGTCGCACTCATCCGCGAGGCGAGTTGCGAGCTCGTCGACACTTGTTCCGGGCCATGGCGGCAGTGGCGCGTCGTGTAGTGCGCGGACGGTCTGCCCGACGGCGGCCCACGCTGCGGGAGATGCGGTGGACGGCTTCGCGAGGCGGCCGAGCGTTCGACCGCGGAGAGCTGCGATGGCGAGTACTGGTGGCTTACGCCACAGGATCTCCGGCGTCGGTACCGGAGCCAAGGTGATTGCTTCGACTTCGACATCGGTGCGCGCCTGGTCAGCATCGACTTTGAAGAACGTGTCGACGACGCGCAGGGCTACTCGATCGTTGTTGGCAAGAACGACGTCGACGTGGTCCACATCGGCAATCATTGCGGCTCGAGCCGCCGGAGACGGCGATCGCGGTCTTCCGAGCCGCGCATTTCCGAGCGGGTGTGAGCGATCGAATGTGCCGTTAGCGCGCGGGTTCGGGCCTGCAGCTGAGCGCACGTTCTGGAGCGGTTCGCGGCAGCCGGCAACGCCGAACCCCTCAGCCTCTCTCCCACATGACATTGGCGACAGCAACGGCCCGGCCCGTAGACGACCGACCGGGCGAACGGACTGGTGGACATCCACCCAGCCAACGGCCGCAGATCTCCGACGAAGCCCACACCATCGTGATCGCCCAACATTCACTCAGTAGCTCGGCGCGCACCATCGGCGTCCCAGCTGTTCGCGTGGCGGTCCCGTTCGTCGTGCGGGGAGATCTCGAACTGGTAGACGACCGCGCCAGCGTCGGGGTCCTCGATGACCCCAAAGCCGCACTTCTCCAGGACACGCACCGACGCTCGGTTCGCCGGGTCGACGCCGCCGGTCAACGTGCGAATCCTCCGTTGTGTTCGTGCCCAATCAATCAGGCCCGACACCAGCTCGGTCGCCAATCCTCGGCCCCATGCGCTCTCGGCGAAGAGGTAACCAATCCGAAGATCGACACCCGGCCCGGCCAGTGGAACCTCACCGAGAACGAGAATGCCGACCGGCTGCTCCGACGGGAACTCGGTGACCAGCAACATCGAAGCGCCTGCGTCGCGGTCATTGATCCAACCCCTGGCGCGCTCGACAGAGAGTTCGCCTCGCCACGACTCCGGCAACGCCACCGTCGTCCGAACGGTGACCATCTCGGCCACCACCCGCGCAAGGTCGACGTCGAGCCGATCTGCGACCTCGTGCCAAGGACCAACGCCAAGTCGACCTGTCTCGAAACCCCAGACGCCGGAACCGTCCTCGCTCACCCCCTCATCATGCCGCCGTCGGGAGCTCCGGTCGCTCCTTGCGTCCGACCCCTGGAGACTGCCCCGCCGAGTGATCCCAACGCCGGGTTCTCCAGGCATGATCTGGAGCGGATACCCGAGCGCTGACGTGCCGATCGCGAGCGGGTTCGCTGGTCGTGTTGCGTCGTTGATGTGCGCTCTGGATGTGAAGCGGAGCTCTGCTGCGACGGGTTGCCCGCCAACTGTCTCGTCGCGGCGCTCGATTCGTGGCTTCAGTTGGCGATCGACCGCGCCGATTCGAGAACATGAGTGCTGGACAGGACACCACCGGCGCGATCCACCATCTCCTTCCCCGACCAGGCCGACGAAAGAAGGTATGGGGTGGAGTGCTCATGGCGGGCAGCCCTGTAGCGATGGTCGTGTTCATTGTCCTTGGCGCTCTGACCGTGAACCCCTGCGGGGGCGTTCGGTGACGCGTGCGACGACTACGGAACGGCCACGTCATTCGGGTCGGCCATGCTGTTGCTCGCGTTGGCCTGTCCGATCGTCTTTGTCGTCGGCCTGACGCTACT
>CAXMZV010000334.1:0-5155 GCA_964199985.1 Candidatus Ilumatobacter isfjordensis
CGATCACGGTCGCCGACGTTAGAGCACGGTCGCCGATGTGAGAGCACGGTCGCCGATGTGAGAGCACGGTCGCCGATGTGAGAGCACGGTCGCCGACGTGAGAGAACCGCGTCCAGCTCGGACGACGTGCGGATCAGACGGCGGCGCCGGCGCGTTCGCCTTCGACCACAGCGCTGTGTGCACGCCGAGGTGCAACGCAGTCGCCGACGCGTTCGACACTGACGCCAGCAGCGCGCAGGTCGTGGTAGAGCCACTCGACTGGGTTGCCGTGAACGGCGAGCACGATCCAGTCGGGGCGGCGCTCGACGTTCTGGCCCGTCGGGTGGTGCAGCAGTGTCAGCGTGTTGCCCTCGAGACCCATCGGCACGAGGTCGGTGGTCTGGGCAATGCCCTTCTCGCCAGCACGAATCCACCAGTTTTCCATGTCGAGTGTGATGCCGAGGTCCTGGCCCACGACCATGCCCGGCGTGACGATCTCGACGTTGCAGCCGCGATCGGCGAGCACTTCGGCCGTTGAAGTGGCGTGGTGGAAACCGATCTCGTCGATCAGCACCACGTCGCCGAATGGTTCAGCGGTTCCTTCGAGAACCTCGCGGACGTCGGCGACATTGGCGGCACCTTCGGGGACCCAGTACGGCCGCGCGGGTTCGGCCCCGGTCGCAACGATCACGTGGTCGGGTTGGCGCTCCTCGACCAGGCCGGGCCAGACGCCGATGTCGTACTCGAACTCGACGCCGAGCCGTCGACACTCGGCGAGTTGATTGCGCACCATGTCGCCAAACTCGGCGCGGTTGGGCACCGATGCCGCGATTCGGACCTGGCCGCCAGCCTCTGACCCCTTTTCGAACACGGTGACCGCATGCCCGTTGCGGCGAGACGCGATCGCAGCTTGCAATCCGGCTGGGCCTGCCCCGACGACCATCACCGATTTCGGCTTGGGGGTGATGCGGATCGCGCCAATACCTTTGGCCTCGCGTCCGGTGCGGGGGTTTTCGATGCAGCCCAGCCACCGATTCAGACCCATGCGGCCGACACACTCCTGGTTGCATGAGAGACACAGCCGTGTCTCGTCGGTGGCGCCAGCTCGCGCCTTCGCTGCGAAGTCGGCGTCGGCGATCTGGCCGCGCACGATACCGACCAGGTCGCAGTGGCCTTCTGCGAGGGCGCGTTCGGCCTGCAGCGGATCCTTGAATCTGCCCACGCCGACCACGGGAAGGTCGACCGCTTTGCGGATCGCCGATGGGATGAACATCGCGTAGCCCGGCGGGATGTGCATCGACGCTTCAATCATGAACAGGCTCGCCGTGGCCACGCCGATCGAGGTGTTGATGTAGTCGACCTGGCCGGTCTGCTCGACGAGTTCGGCGATGCGGACGGCGTCGTCGATCGTGGTGCCGCCGTCGATGAGCTCGTCACCGCAGATGCGGACGCCGAGCGCGAGCCGATTGCCGATCACCTTGCGGACTGCAGCGACGATCTCGACCAAGAGGCGCGCCCGGTTCTCGAGTGAGCCGCCGTAGTCGTCGGTCCGCTTGTTGGTCGCTGGAGACAGGAATCCCCGGACGATCGAACTGTGCGAGCATTGCAACTCGATGCCGTCGAATCCGCCTTCGGCGCAATGCTCGGCGACCAGCGCGTAGCCAGCGATGATCTCGTCGATCTCGGCGTGGGTCACCGCCTTCGGCACTTCGCGGAAGAGCGGATCGGCAACCGCCGAGGGTGCCCAGACCGGCAACCGCGAGTACATCGATGACGCCTGTCCGCCATTGTGGTTGATCTGGGCGAAGATCGGTGTGCGATGCCGATGGACGGCTTCGGTCATGGCCAGATAGCCGGGAATGACGTCGCGGTGAAAACCGTGGATGAGCTTCTCGTACGGCCAATCGGTCGGGTGCGTCGAGTGCTCCTCGGTGATAATCAGCCCGGTGCCGCCCGCCGCTCGGGCGGCGTAGTACGCGGCGTGTTGCGCGGTCGGTCGACCGTCACGTGCGTAGTTCGTGAGGTGGGCCGAGAAGACGATTCGATTCCGTGTTTCCACCGGACCGAGCTGCAGCGGGGTCCACAGGTAGCGGCTGGACATGCAATGGCGACGCTATCTCTGCACATTGTTCCTCGTGAAACCGTGGTCGCAGGTGGAACCGCTACTGGCTGCGAGTGGGAGCTTGACTCAAGGTTGACAGATCTCACGACGATGACACATCGATGGAGAACGGGACGGATCGGGATGGCGGCCAGACATTGGCCGCTGCCGACACCAGTGTGCAACGGCAGGTCGAGGCCGACCCGCTGCTGCTGCTCGATGTCATGCCCGTGGCGATGTTCCTCATCGACACGTCCACAACGATCGTGTTCGCGAACGAACGACTGCTTGCCATGATCGGTCGAGAGCGATCGGCCGTGCTCGGACAGTCGGCACTTGACTTCATCGACGAACGCGACATCGACTTCGCCGTCAGCCTCCTTGCCAACGGTCCCGACTTCGATGGCACGGTGATGGGGCCGAGCCGCGTCCGCTACATCGATGGTGACGGGGTCAGCCACTTCACGCAATTCTGGGCGCACGAGGCGCCCGCAGGCCTCGGACTTGCGGGCTACATCGTGATGCTCACGCCCGAGTCGGTCCGCGACGTCCTCGCCACTGCCGTCACCTCGGTGGCGTCGGATGAGCCGCTGGATCGAACGCTCGCTGCTATCGCGATGTCGGGTCGAGCGATGCCGCTCGATGGCATTGGATGCATCCTGCTCGTCGAGCCCACGGCGCCAACCGATCAGGATCGCTTCCGCGTCGTCGGCAAGTGGCCGATCGACCCAGACCTGGTCAACGCGTTCGGCACACCGTGGCGCCGGTGTCTCGTCCAGAACGAACCACAGGATGTCCTCGACGCGACCTTCGGCGACGTCGACGCTCGCACCGGCGCAGAGATGGCGATGGCCAAGCTCCCCGCAGCGTGGGTGCGTCCGATCGTCGACGCGTCCGGCGATGTTGCCGCCGTGATGATTGTGTGGCGGCGTATCTCGACCGGGGTGAGCCCGAACCAGGAGCAGCACATCGCCGATGCGATTCGGTTGGCTCACCTCGCGCTCGAGCAGGCCCAGCACCGGCGCGAGCTCGAGTTCGCCGCACATCGCGATGCGCTGACCGGGGTGGGCAATCGGGCGTCGCTGAATGACCGCATCGACTTGACCCGGGTGCCCTCGAGCGTGCTGTTCATCGATCTCGACCAGTTCAAGGCGGTCAACGACACCTTCGGCCACGCTGTGGGCGATGAGGTGATCGCGCAGACCGGGCGTCGTATCGCCAAGGCGGTCCGTCGCGGTGACGACGTGTATCGAACAGGTGGCGACGAGTTCATCGTCGTCTGCGACCCCAACCACGTCGACGAGCGAGGGTTGCTCGTCCTTGCGGATCGGATCATCGAGCGCCTGCGGGCACCGTTCGACTGTCGTGATCATCGAGTGCGGATCGGTGCGACGATTGGCATCGCGAGCGGTCGACCTCACCCTGAGGTCGCACGTTCGCTCCAGGACACGATCCTGGTCGCGGACCGGGCCATGTGTATCGCGAAGGAACGCGGCCGCGGCAGCGTCCATCACGCTGACCTCGCGCACTAACCCATCGAACTGACGGGGACACGCGCGCTCAGCGCGTGTATCGACCACTCGTCGCGCGACTCGTCGTAGATTGGTCCGAATGGCAGACGTTGGGAATGTCATCGCGCGCGGCAATGTCGCGGTGATCACCGGTGGTGCCGGTGGCATCGGTCTTGCCGTCGCTGAGGTCTCCACGTTCGTGTGCGACACCGCCTCGGACGCAGCGGTGGCTGAACTCGCCGAGTACACGCTCGCCACGTATGGAGCGGTGCACCTCGTGTTCAACAACGCGGGCATTGTCGGCGTTGGCGACGCCTGGAACGGCCCGATCGAGCTGTGGCGCAAGGTGGTCGACATCAACCTCTTCGGCGTCGTCCATGGCATCCGTTCGTTCTTGCCGATCATGAACGAGCAGGGCGTCGGGCACATTGTGAGCACTGCATCGATGGCCGGTCTGGTCGCCATGCCGCTGCCGGTCGAGCGCATGCAGCGCGCTGCCAGCCAAACGAACCCACCGACGCCATTTGACGAAGCGGATGCAGCGCCCGCCGACGGCCAGAACTGAACGAGCGAGACAGAGACACACCATGGGAACATCCACGTCATCGTTTGGAGTCAGCAAGCGCGAATCGCATGACTCGTCGGACTTCTATAGCCGGTTCGCTCCGCCGCAGATCAGCGACGACGACACCCTCGGCGCCAACGGCAAGCTCGACACCATTCATGTCGGCGATGCACGTGACATGGCGAAGGTGCCCGACGGATCGGTGGCGCTCGTGGTCACGTCGCCGCCGTACTTCGCCGGCAAAGAGTACGAGACCGCCCTCGGTGAAGGGCATGTGCCAGCGGACTACATCGAGTACCTCACGATGCTCCGCGACGTGCTCGGCGAGTGTGTCCGCACGCTCGAACCGGGCGGACGCATCGCGGTCAACGTCGCCAACCTCGGCCGCAAGCCGTATCGCAGCCTTGCCGCCGACGTCACGACGATCCTGCAGGACGACCTCCGGCTGCTCTTGCGAGGCGAAGTGGTGTGGCAGAAGCAGCGTGGCGCGAGCGGCTCGTGTGCCTGGGGATCGTATCAATCGCCGGCCAACCCCGTGCTGCGCGACACGACCGAACGAGTGATCATCGCGAGCAAGGGCCGCTTCGACCGCGTCGGAACGGGCAATCGCGATGGCAATGGCGCCGATGGCGTAGCGACGGTGCCTGGCGACGAATTCATGGAAGCCACGCTCGACGTGTGGGAAATCCCAGCGGAGAGCGCGACACGCGTTGGCCACCCTGCACCGTTCCCGGTTGCGCTGGTCGAGCGCTGCTTGCACCTGTTCACCTACGAGGGTGATGTCGTGCTCGACCCCTTCATGGGCTCGGGGACCACGGCCGTCGCCGCGAAGAACACCGGTCGCCACTACGTCGGGTACGACACCGATCCGGGGTACGTCAAGCAGGCCAAGGAGCGGGTGAAGTCCATGGCCCCGCGGGAACTTCCTGACCGCCGCACGCTGAAGGACATGGCGCGGACACTGCTCGACGAGGCGGGATACACCGACGTCGACGAGGC
>CAXMZV010000335.1:0-5154 GCA_964199985.1 Candidatus Ilumatobacter isfjordensis
TCGTCCCGAACGACAACTACGCAGGTGATGCGCCGGTCACGGACACCATCGTGATGGTTCCGTTCTCCGACCAGGACACGGAGAAGGCCGCAATCGCCGCCGGCGAAGTGGACTACATCTACCCGCAGTATGACCCCGGCTTCCAGGCTGTGGCCGAGGACGCCAGTGTCGACCTCGACCTCCAGTTCGGTGCCAACTACGAGGGCTTCTACTTCCAGCAGTCTGACGACCCGCAGCACATCGGACCGTTCTCCGATGCTGCATATCGCGCAGGCTTCTCCGCCGCAATCGACCGTGAGGCTGCGTTCACGCAGATTTACGTGCCGATCGGTGGCGAGACCGCTGAGCTGCTCAACTGTGGCCCGATCACGCCGGGACCGTATTGCCCCGACAACGCCACTGGCCCGTTCGCCAACACCTTCGATCTCGATGCTTCGGCAGCGGCGATGGAAGGCGGCGGCTACGAGCTGAACGCCGATGGTTTCTGGGCGAAGGACGGCGAAGTGCCGGAAGTCCGCTGGATCATCAACACCGGCAACACCCGCCGTGAGAGCATGCAGGCATACCTCATCCCACTGTTGGCGGAGAACGGCTTCAACGTCGTTCCTGACAACTGTGATGCGGCCTGTTACTTCCAGCAGCGGCTCCCTGCCCTCGACTACGACATGGCCATGTACATCTCGACCGCTCCGCCGGACCCGACGTACCTGACCGGCTCGTTCACCTGCGACCAGATCCCGACCGAAGGCAACGACTACGTCGGCCAGAACTCGGGTGGTTGGTGCAACGAAGAGGCATCCGCCGCACTGCTGAAGGCCGACGAGACCGTCGACGAAGCGGAGCGCGCAGACCTCATCAAGGGTGCGCTCCAGTTGATGGCTGACGACAATCACATGTTGCCGCTGTTCCAGTTCCCGAACTCGGGTCTCTGGCGCAACGACAAGGTGGGCTCGCCGGAAGTCATGGGTGAGAACTCCAACAACTACACGGCGTTCGCAACCAGCCTTCCGAAGATGGAAGACCTCGACGGTGACGGCCAAGTCGTCGTCGGCGCCGAGCAGTGGCCCGAGTGCCTCAACCCCATCACCGAGTGCGCCAACAGCTCCTGGTACGTGTGGACGGTTTCGTTCGCCGTCATGCCGGGTCTGTGGGACACCACGAATGATCAGCAGTTCGTCGAGAGCAACCTCCTGGTTGGCTCGAACGTCGAAACTCTCTGATCACCAGAACATGAATGAGTCAGGTAACGCTCTGACTCGTTTCGTTTGAAGGAAGGGGCCGACCGGAGACGGTCGGCCCCTTTTTTGTTTCTACATTCGGCTCGCTGGCAATGTGTCACACTGTGGCACCGAGTCGAGCGCTCGCCGCGGCGGGCGGAAACGCCAGTTCTTTGTTCAACCACCAGACATCCCATCACTCATCGGAGAAGCAGGAATGCTGAGATTCGTGGCCAGGCGGCTGATGTGGGCAATACCCACACTGCTGATCGTGACCTTCCTCGTCTACGTAGCCATCCGTATCGGTACCAACCCTTCCGAGGCGTATCAGCGATCGAATCCGCGAGCGAACGCCGCCAAGATCGCCGAATACGAGGAACTCAACAACCTCAACGGCAGCTACGTCAGCGGATACTTCCAATGGCTGGGTGGTTTCATCCAGGGCCTTTTCAACGGTGGCGAGAGCTGGCAGCGCAGCATCATCGGCCGTCGCGAGGTGTGGCCTGAATTGAAGGATGCGATGGCCAACTCCTTGCGCCTCGGTCTCACCGCATCCTTCTTCGGCATCTCGATTGGTCTCACGCTCGGCGTGTTCGCAGCACTCCGTCCTGGCAGCTTGCGTGACACCACGGTGAATACCGGCGCCTTCGTCGCTTTCAGCATTCCGCCGTTTGTCTCGGCTGTCTTGCTTCAGCTCCTGTTTGCTGTGATGTGGAGCCGGTGGTTCGGCGACACGTTGTTCCCGACGTCGGGGGTGTATCCACCCGGCCAGCGAGGTTTCGATCTGGGGCTGATGTTGAAACACATGGTGCTCCCAGTGTTCGTCGTCGCCATTCAGATCATCGCGGTCTACGCCCGCTACATGCGTGCGTCGCTGCTCGAAGTGCTCAACAGCGACTACATGCGCACCGCACGTGCGAAGGGCATCAGCGAACGCCGAGTCTTGGTCAACCACGCCGTGCGCAACTCGATGATCCCCGTTGTCACGGTCGCCGCCATCGACATCGGCGCCATCCTCGGCGGGCTGATCATCACCGAGCGAATCTTCTCCTACAAGGGCATGGGCGACTTCTTTCTCACCGCATTCGACAACGGTGACTTTCCACAGTTGATGCCGTTCATGGTCATCATCGTGACTGCGGTGCTCATGTTCAACCTGCTCGCCGACGTGTCCTACGCCTGGCTCGACCCAAGGATCCGACTTGACTGACATCGACCTGTTCGAGACGACCGCTGACCACGAGCTAACCGAAGGAAGGTGACACGATGTCCCAACACGAAATCGTCGAGACCGTCGTTGAGTACGAACTGCCCCATCATCAACAATCCGATCACTATGCCGACATTGCGGCCGAGGGTCTGTCGGACAAGTCGCTGTCGCCGCGCCAGATGGCTGTCCGGCGCTACTTTCATCACAAGGGTGCGTCCGTGGCCGCAGTCGGCATGGTGATCATGGTGTTGTTCGCCGTGCTGGCGCCGATCACGGCGCGCTATGGCGTCAACGAAGCGATCTTCACTGCAGAACGAGGCAACCCGAACTCGTATCTCTCGCCACGATCCGCCGCCTGGTTCGGCACTGACGACATCGGTCGCGACATCTACAGCCGTTTGATCTACGGCCTGCGGGTCTCGCTTGTCATCGGCGTGACGTCGGCGATCATGGCAACCGTGGTTGGCATCACGGTCGGGGCGTACGCAGGGCTGCGTGGCGGCAGGTTCGACGATGTGCTGATGCGGGTCACCGACGTCTTCCTGGCGTTCCCATTCCTCGTGGCGCTGCTGGTCGTGCGCAACTTCCTCGGCGAACTCGACTTCCTGACACCGATCGTCGGAGAGCGCACCTCGATCCGGTTCATCATCTTCCTGTTCGTGATCTTCAGTTGGATGGGCGTGGCGCGTCTCGTACGCGGTTCTGTGTTGGCGCTCAAAGAGCGCGAGTTCGTCGAGGCTGCACGGGCGCTCGGTTCTTCCGACTTTCGTATTGTGGTCAAACATCTCTTGCCGAACTCGATCGGTCCGATTTTGGTTGCCCTCACCAACACCGTCGTCGCTGTCATCATCGGAGAGGCAACGTTGTCGTTCTTTGGCTTCGGGCCCGATGCCGGCTCGGGCACCACGTCGCTCGGGCTTCTCGTGTCCGCTGCGAAGCAAGGCGTGACCTCCGGCTTCTGGTGGATGGTCGTGTTCCCGTGCGCGCTGCTCGTCTTGGTGGCGCTCTGCATCAATTTCATCGGTGATGGTCTGCGTGACGCCACCGACCCCAAACTGGTCCAGGGCGAATGACCGATGTCTGACGCCATCCTGACCTTGCGTGATTTTCGCGTCTCGTTCCCCACGATCAACGGCACGGTGCAAGCTGTCCGCGGCCTCGACCTCGACGTCGGCGCTGGTGAGATGGTCGGCGTGGTCGGCGAGTCCGGCTCGGGCAAGTCGGTCACGTTCCTGGGACTGATGGGCCTGTTGCCGAAGTCGACGATCATCGAAGGGTCGGCGCGCCTCGCCGGCGAGGAGTTGGTTGGCCGTACGTCGAAGCAGATGCGTGACGTGCGCGGCAAGAAGATCGCCATGATCTTCCAGGATCCGCTCTCGGCGCTCAATCCAGTCCACAAGATCGGTCGTCAGGTTGTCGAGATGATCCAGGCGCACGAGAGCATGTCGAAGAAGGCGGCCCACGCCAAGGCGGTCGACCTGTTGGACATCGTCGGCATACCGCAGCCTGAACAGCGAGCTGAGCAGTATCCGCACGAGTTCTCGGGCGGCATGCGTCAGCGCGTGATGATCGCCATGGCGATCGCCAACGAGCCCGATGTGCTCATCGCTGATGAGCCGACCACGGCGCTCGACGTCACGGTCCAGGCGCAGATTCTCGAAGTGATGCAGCGCATTCAGAAGGATCTGAAGACTGCCATCGTGCTGATCACGCACGATCTCGGCGTGGTGGCTCGTGTGGCCGACCGCGTGCAGGTGATGTACGCCGGTCGACCGGTCGAGCGTGCTTCGGTCGACGACCTGTTTGCTCACTGCAGCCACCCCTATACCCGTGGCCTGCTCGACTCGCTGCCGAACTCGAGTATGGAACGACTGGTGCCGATTCCCGGTTCGCCTCCCAACATGTTGATGCCACCACCAGGCTGCGCCTTTGCGCCCCGTTGCAGCCATGCAATCGACGCCTGCAATGAGAGCATTCCGGAGTTGCAGCCCAACGGCGTCAGCGAGTCCGCCTGTATCCGGGCGAACGAACTCTTCGGGGCGGTGACTTCGAATGTCTGAACCAGTGCTGCAGGTCAAAGATCTGCACAAGGTGTTCGAAGTCCGTGCCTCGGTGGGCCTCCGATCGGTGCGCAAGACAGTGCAAGCAGTGAGTGGCGTCTCATTCGATGTCGAGGCCGGCCAAACGCTTGGCCTGGTGGGCGAGTCCGGGTCGGGCAAGACCACGGTCGGACGCAGCCTGTTGCGGCTCACCGAGCCCACTTCTGGCTCGATCAAGTTCCGTGGCACTGAGTTGATGGATCTCGACGACAAGGCACTGCGCGTGCTTCGCCGTGAGATGCAGATCGTCTTCCAGGATCCGTACGCCTCGCTCAATCCGAAGGCCACGGTTGGTACAGCGATTGCCGAACCGTTCGCGATCCAGAAGACGCCGGGCGACCACACGAAGATGGTCGGCGATTTGCTCGAAAAGGTGGGCCTCGCTGCCGACCACGCGCGGCGGTTCCCGCATGAGTTCTCGGGAGGTCAGCGGCAACGCATCGGCATCGCTCGCGCCTTGGCGCTCGATCCATCGCTCATCGTGCTCGACGAGCCTGTGTCGGCACTCGACGTGTCGATCCAGGCTGGTGTGGTCAACCTGCTGCAGGACATCCAGAAAGAGCTCGGCCTGTCGTATGTGTTCATCGCACATGACTTGTCCGTGGTCCGTCACATCTCTGACGTCGTT
>CAXMZV010000336.1:0-5153 GCA_964199985.1 Candidatus Ilumatobacter isfjordensis
TCGCAGTAGAGAATATTGGTCTCGGGGACCACTTCATTGCAGCATTGGATGACGCGGTTGGTGCAGTGCGACATGTCGTGGCTGTCGTCGTAGTCGGTCGGCGGCGCGTTGCAGATTTCGGTCAGGCCCGGGTACTCACCCGGGTGATCGCCGTCGATCTGGATCATCACGATCGTGACGTCGCCCGGCGTTGTCCCGTCCGGGAAATTGGACTCGCAGTAGTCGGTTCCGCCGGCGCCGAGACCTTCGCGCGCCTCAGAATCGGTGAACAAGTCGAGACAACACTGATACAAGGTCGTGATCTGTTCGGGGTCGAGCTGCGTTTCCATTTTTCTCCCTGGTGTTTTGCCGTAGAGCGAATTCGAGCGGCGAATCGAGAAGCTAGTGCAGTTGCGTCATCGCACATGAAAGTTTGTCGCGACAAACCCAATCAACAATATGGCGACCCTTCCGGGCAGCAGTAGAGTCCCGATCACTCGATCAACACTTGGGAGCGGAATGTCATACTCATTGGGTGTCGATCTGGGCACTTCACACACCGCGGCAGCAGTCGCTCGCGACGGCCAGGTTCGAATCGTTAGCCTCGGCAACCAGTCGGCAACCGTGCCGTCGGTGGTGCTCCTGAAGGAAGACCAGACGATCCTCACTGGTGTCGCCGCCGATCGCCGAAGCCTCACCGAACCCGACCGCGTCGCCCGCGAGTTCAAGCGTCGCGTTGGCGACACCACTCCCATCTTCCTCGGCGGCGCACCGCAATCAGCAGAAGCACTCATGGCGAAACTCCTCCGCTGGGTCGCCGACGAAGTCGCCACTCGCGAGGGCGGTCCCGCTGACCAGCTGACCATCTGCCACCCGGCGAACTGGGGCCAGTACAAGAAGGACCTACTCAAGCAGGCCGTTCGCATTGCCGAGGTCGGCAGCGCCACGTTCATCACCGAGCCCGAGGCTGCCGCGATTCACTACGCGTCCAACGAACGGATCGAGCCCGGCTCGATCATTGCGGTCTACGACCTCGGTGGCGGCACATTCGACGCGGCGATTCTGCGCAAGACCGACGACGGCTTCGAGATCATGGGCGAGCCGGAAGGCATCGAACGCCTTGGCGGCATCGACTTCGACGCAGCCGTCTTCGCCCACGTCGCCCGCAACCTCGGCGGCGCACTCGAACAACTCGACGAGGATGATCCCGCGGCGCTCGCTGCTGTCGCCCGCTTGAAGTCCGAGTGCACCCTGGCCAAGGAAGCCCTCTCAAGCGACACCGACGTGTCGATCCAGGTGCTGCTCCCGAACATCCAGACCGACGTGCGCCTGACCCGAACCGAGTTCGAGTCAATGATCCGCCCGAGCCTCGCCGACTCGATCGGCGCACTCCGTCGCGCCATGGTGTCCGCCAAGGTCGACCCCTCGGATCTGACGACCGTGCTCCTTGCCGGCGGCTCGTCGCGCATCCCTGTGGTGTCGCAGATCGTCGGCGCCGAACTCGGCGTGCCCGTGTCCGTCGACTCTCACCCCAAACACGCAGTTGCCCTGGGTGCTGCCCTGGACGGCGTCTCGCGTGCATCAGGTGCGGGCGCTGCCGTCGCTGGAGGCGCTGCTGTTGCCGCGGCGACTGCTGCCGCTGTCGGTGCTGCTGCGTTGGCAGACACGACGGCGATTCCCACGATCACACCGACCGAGACCATGCCAGTCACGCCGCCGCCACCCGCCGCGGCTGTGCCAGCAGCAGCCGCTACAGCGTCGGGCTCGGGCGGCGGAATTTCCGGCAAAATGATCGCGGCGGTTGCTGGCGTCGTTGCGCTCCTCGGTGTGGGAGCGTTCGTCGTGCTGGCCGGCAGCGGTGACGACGAGACCGCCGGCGAATCCGCGACGCCGACCGAGGTCGAGAATTCGCTCGCGCCAGACCCCACGGCCGAGGTTGCGACCACGGTGGCGCCCGAGACCACCGTCGGCGCAGAGACCACGATTGCGCCCGAGATCACCGCCGCACCGACCACGTTGCCCGCACCTGATCTCACTGCGGTGCAGGCTGCAATCGACCAGGTTGCTAACGACACACTCAGCCCGGTGGTGATCGAATTCCCCAGTGAGCGATCCGTCACGATCTCCGGCAGAGCATTCGACGAGTCGGCGCGACAGAGCATGATCAGCGCCGCGTCCATACCCGGCGTGAACGATGTCGTCGACCAGATGGAACTCCAGGAGCCCGACGAGCAGTGCACCGAAACAATCCGCAGCCAGGAACGCTGGGCCTGCGTCTTGTCGGTTTCGTGGGACGGCTCGACGATCGTGGCGGACTATATTGGCAGCCCCCAGTTCGGTGGCGATCCGTGGTCGCTGAGCAGCTTCCATCTGCACCTGTTTGGCAGCAACATCGCACCGGCCGGCGCTGGAGTCCCCGGACCCGTCTCCGACGGCTCGGGCGCCTGGATGGTGTGGGACGACCCCAGCCAGTTCGAAGGCACCCCAGCGCAGATCGGGAGCCCCGATGGCGTCCCGGAGAAGCTGTGTGCACGCATTGCAACCGCGGGCCACACCCTCGAGACGCTCGACAGCGGTAACTGCTGGCCGATCGATCAGTCGTAGAACCTCACCGGCGCTCGATGCCGGTGAGTGCAATGACGAGACGATCTTCGTCGCGAGATGCGGCGAGGTCGACTTCACCCAGCACCCGCCATTCGTCGTGACCCTCGGGGTCATGAATGGTCTGCACCACATGACCGCGCTGCGCATCGAAATCGAACCGGCTTGTGTTGCGGGCATCGCCATCGATTTCGATCGCGTCGTACTCGTCCCAGTAGGGCTCCATCAGTTCGCGAGCGTTCAGGCCATCGACGGAGCCCTTCGGACGTTCATGGCGGGCGAGTTGTTCGATCCAGCGGAACGCGGCGTTGCGGACCAAGGTGCGGAAGGCGCGGGCGTCGGACGTGATCGTGACCTCACCCTGGGTCTCCCCTGACGGCGGACGCACCGCTCCCTCGACGACCTCGTGCTCGTCGGGGTTCTGGAGACGCTCCCACTCGTCGAGCAAACTCGAGTCGACCTGTCGAACGAGCGTGCCAAGCCAGTGCGCGATCTCATCGAGTTCGTCGTTCTTTGCGTCCGCTGGCACGTTCTGCGTGATGCCCTTGTAGACGTCGGACAGGTAGCGCAGGAGCACACCTTCGCTCTGCTTGAGCCCGTAATGGCCTGTGTACTCGCCGAAGGTCATCGACCGTTCGAACATGTCGCGAGCGATTGATTTGGGCTTCACGGTGTTGCCGCCGACCCACGGGTGCCGAGCCCGAAACTCGTTGAAGTCGGAGTACATCCAGTCCTTCATCGGCCGCGGTGGCTCGACCTTTCCCAGTCGCTCCATCCGTTCCTCGTACTCGACGCCTGACGACTTCATCTCGGCCATCAACTCATCCTTGGCCTTGCGCAGCTGCGCATTGATCACTACGCCCGGGCTCTCCTGCACCGCCTCGACGATGGTCAGTACCGCGAGCGCCCGCTGCACCTCACCCTTCGTCTCCGCCTCGACCACCCGCACGATCCGTGCTACCTCGGGTTCGGAACGGACAGCGTCGTCGTCAGCCCGTTCCACGTCAGTCCGTTCCGCCTCGGGTTGAAAACGGACAGTTTCGTCACCGTCATCTTCTTCGTCATCTTCGTCATCTTCTTCGAGGACCAGGCCGGCGAGCGCCGCGAAGGCGCTGTCCGTGGGCGGGTCGTCGTCAACGTCGGGCGCATGGCGCTCAGCCCGCCGGTCGTTGTGTCGCTCCTCTCGAGTCTGCTCAACGACATCGAACTGACGGTCGAGGTGTTCGATTGCATCGAGGGCCCAGAGCGACAGCGGCTGGTGCAGTGCGAACTCGTCCTGGAGATCGAAGTCGACACGCACTCGGCGGCCGTACTCGTCGGGCTCATCGGGAAACTCGAGGAGCCCTGCATCGACCAGCGAGCGATAGATCGAGATCGACCGGCGGATGTGGTGGCGCTGCTGCTTGCGCGGCTCGTGGTTGTCGGTCATCAGCGAGCGAACGGCGCGGCAGCCATCGCCGGGCCGATCGAGCAGGCTCATCACCATCTGGTGGTTCACCGCGAAGCTCGAGGTCAGCGGCTCGGGATCGCCCTCGACCAACTTGGTGAACGTGCCCTCGTCCCAGTGTGCGTAGCCGCGGTCAGGCGCCTTCTTCTTGACCAGCTTCTTCTTCTTTTTCGCGTCCTCCGCGGCCTTCTGCCGCATCTGCTGATTCATCACCACGTGCTCAGGAGCTTGCACCCACACATCGCCGCTGTCGTCGAATCCGCGTCGCCCTGCACGACCGGCGATCTGCTGAAACTCGCGGACCCGCAAGAGGCGGGTGGTGCTGCCGTCGTACTTGCAGAGCTGGGTGAACAGCACAGATCGGATCGGCACATTCACGCCGACACCGAGCGTGTCGGTACCACAGATGATCTTGAGGAGGCCTGCCTGCGCCAGCCGCTCGACGAGGAGTCGGTACTTCGGGAGGAGGCCGGCGTGGTGCACACCAATTCCCCCAACGAGAAACCGTCGGAGGCCTTTGCCGAACGGCGAGTCGAATCGGAATCCGCCGATGAGATCCTTCACCTGTTGCTTCTCATCCTTGCTCAACGGGTCCAGGCTCAGGTAGCTCTGCGCCGCCTCGGTCGCTTCGCGCTGCGTGAAGTGGACGAGGTAAATCGGAGCACGGCCCGACTCGAGGAGGGCCTCGATCGAATGGTGCAGCGTTGACGTTCGATACTCGAAGTGCAGCGGCACCGGTCGCTGGGTCGACTTCACGAGCGCCGTGTCACGACCGGTTCGCCGGGTCAGTTCGTCCTCGAAGAATCGAGTGTTGCCAAGCGTCGCTGACATCAGCAGAAACTGGCAGTGCGGGAGTTCGAGAATTGGCAACTGCCACGCCCAGCCGCGCTGCGGATCGGCGTAAAAGTGGAACTCGTCGGCAATGACGACGTCGACATCTGTGCGGTCGCCATCGCGCAATGCCCAGTTGGCCAGGATCTCGGCGGTACAGCAGATGATCGGTGCGTCAGGGTTGATCGAGCCGTCGCCGGTGATCATGCCGACACGCTCCGACCCGAACTGTCGACACAAGTCGAAGAATTTCTCGCTGACCAGGGCCTTGATCGGGGCGGTGTACACGCTGCGC
>CAXMZV010000337.1:0-5145 GCA_964199985.1 Candidatus Ilumatobacter isfjordensis
CGGCGGCAACCGCCAAGCAAACTCGGCGCTCTACCGGATCATGCTGACGCGCATGGCCAGCGATCAGCGCACCAAGGCCTACGTCGCGAAACGCACCGCTGACGGCAAAACCATGGGCGAGATCGGTCGCATCCTGAAGCGCTACATCGCCCGCGAGATCTACCCACACCTGTTGTCCACGATCGACTGATCCACGACCTCGAACGGGTCGGGATCTGGCTCGCCCAAACCGGCTCACACCCGACGTGGTTGTGCATCAATTGATCTGCCACCCGACCCAGCAGGCGGACCCGCGATGACCGTGGCTTCCTACGAGCGTGACCCCGCCAAACCCGGCGAGTGTCTCTTCCCTGTCGTGCCCAAAATCATCGCATCAACAACACCGGCAACCACTACCTCCACGCGCCCCGAACCACCACCCACCCCGCAGAACCCCACGTCACGAGACGATCTACAAAAACCCCTTGACATCCCTACGAGCTTCAATCCGACCACGGCCGCGCGCCCCATAATGTTCCCGCCGGCAGTCCTCGACCGTCACCCATGTGCCTGATCAGGGACATCCGGTATCGGTCACGCGCCGAACCGCCACGGCTCAGATCGTCGGCCGAGAGGCCGTCTCAAAGAGGGAAGGCGGATTCAAGTGGTCGTCGCAACAGTAGCTGTCGGCCGAGTGCGGTCGTCGTTGAAGATCTCCTGTGGGGTTCTCATTCCGAGGGTCTTTCTGGGTCGGTCGTTGAGTTCGGCTGCGACTTCTGCGATCCGGTCGGCGGAGTGCTGGTTGAGGTCGGTGCTCTTGGGGAAGTATTGACGGATCAGTCCGTTGGTGTTCTCGTTTGTGCCGCGTTGCCACGGGCTGTGCGGCTCACAGAAGAAGATGTCGATTCCCGACGCTGCAGCGATCTCGCGGTGCTGGGTGAGTTCGGTGCCCTGGTCCCACGTCAAGGTCTTCACCGCCGCGTCCGGCAGCGACTCGAGGGCTGCCACGATCGCCGACCGAACCACCGGGGCCTTGTGGCCGTCCGGCAGCGGAACCATCACCAAAAACCGGCTGGTGCGTTCAACCAGGGTCGCGATTGCTGATCGGCAGTTCGATCCAACGATGAGGTCGCCCTCCCAGTGGCCGGGCTGTTGACGGTCGTCGGCCTCGCTGGGGCGTTCATCGATCATGGTCATGTGCGGGATCCTCGGCCGGCGATGCGCAACAAGGCCCCTCGGTCTGCGGAGGTGCCGGCGAGTGCGCAGATGGACGTGCAAACCTTTCGGGAGCGGGTTCTCCCGATACAACGCTGAGTAGATCGTCTCGAACGCCACGTTCATCTCTGGTCGATCCCCGAACCGCTCAGCCAGGTGCAAGCTGACCTGTTCGGGGCTCCACTTCGAACACAGCTTGGACTGCACGATTTCGCGCAGCTCGGCCCGGTCGAGCTTGAATGATTTGGGCCGGCTTCGACGTCGCTCCGCTCTTCGCTGCGCTACGTGCGGCCCATAACGGCCTCTGCCACCGTTGCGTCTCAGCTCTCGACTGATCGTCGACGGCGACCGTTTCAGATGGGATGCGATCGAGCGGATCGACTCGCCGGTCAACTTCAAGTCAGCGATCCTGAGCCTCTCCTCGACCGACAGGTATCGGCCCGACAACTGCCGTTTCTTCACCGGTGCCTGGCCCTTGGTGTCGAGGATCCAACGATGACCGGTTCTGCGACTCACGCCGAGATCCTCACAGGCCGAAGTGACCGACACGCCTCCCGCCAACAACGACCAGAATCGATCCCGATTGGCGACCTGCTCCTCCTTCGACCACGAACGAACCATCAGACCGACCTTCCAGAATTGGACACTGTTGCGACGACCACTGGAATTCAGCGAACCCCGACCGGACGATTTCACCCACTGTTCTGGGGCCAGGATCGGACGCCGAGGGTCGTCTCACTTGATGATCGGCAATGGTGCAACTCCACACCGTTGTGCGCAGCCCAGAAGCGGTCCTCGGCCTTTTCCTGGCGAGTGCGAAGGATCCGAACGCTCGAATTCGTGAGCGAGGGTTGGGCGTCAGGTCGGCCGGCCACTCCTCGAACGTCCCGCAATACAGGCAAAATCCTCTACCACTCTGGGTGTCGTCGCGCCGTCTAATGGTGGTGAAAGAAGCGCTGAAGTTGCCAGCGCTCGTTGGAGCGGGAATAGGGCTGCTGGCGGACGCAAGGAGAGGCGACTGCAATGCTCGAAGCTCCGCAACAAATCGACCAGGGAACCGACACGGGTCCGGCCGAGGCTCCGTCGAAAACCATCGTCGACTGGCGCACCGTCGGATTGACCAGCGCGGGTGCGCTACTCGGCCTCCTCGCCGCCGCGAGCCAACTCGTCGGCTGGATCGACATCACCGTCCGCACGGCCATCATCACAATTCTGGTCGCCGTGGTCTTCGTGCTGTTCGCGCCGCCGTACATCGCGAGACAACACGAGAAGAACTTCGGAACCCGAGCGCCGAGGAAGATGATCCGCTTGTTGGCCGCGGCGTCAGCAGTGCTCCTGACGCTCGCCGTGCTGGCCCCACTCACCGTTCGATTCGGCCAGGCGCGCTCCGCCGCATCCGACGGCCGGGCCGACTATCACGCGCAGCGGTATGCGGCGGCGCTTCCGAACCTGCAGCGAGCGGCAGAGACGTATCGGAGCATCGGGCTCGGATCCGGTGCGGTCCCGTCCGAGATCCGGATGTATCAGACCCTCGCTGAGTTGGGACGACGGGACGAAGCCACGGCGCTGGGTGCCCAACTCAGAGAATTGACCCTGTCGGATCATCAGCTGGGGCTGGTCGACGCAACCGCGGCCAACATCGCCTCGGCCCTCGGTGAGTTCGAGCAGGCCGCCACCCTGTACCAGCAGGCGCGACAACTCGTCGATGAGGGGTCGACCGACTACGCGACCGTGCTCCTCAACGAGGCGTCGCTCATCCTGGCCCGTGGCTCAATCCGGGAGCCGCGGGCGTTGGACAACCTCGACCGCGCCATGGAGATCTACGTGGCACACGGCGACGAGCTCGGTCGAGCGTATGTGCTGGCCGCGGACGCGGAGACCAAAGCGACCCCCGCCGAACGGCGAGCGACCCTCGAGCAGGCACTCGTGATCGCGGAGGACGAGGGGGATCTGGGCCTCACGGCGGACATCCGGTCCGGCATCGCGAGCAGCCTGCGACAGTCCGACGAACCGGGGTTGGCCGCCGAGCACTACGACGCGGCATTGACCGCGTACGAGGACCTCGCCGACCCGCTCGGTCAAGCGGTCATCTTCAGCAACCTGGCAGTTCTGGAAGCCCAGACAGGCGAGCATGCGCTGGCCCGCGCTCACCTGAACGACGCGAAGGCGCTCTTTTCTCGACTCGACCTTGAGGGGAACGCCGTGCCACCGCGGCAACTCGCTCACCTGTACGACCTGTCGGGAACGGTCGCAGAACTGCTCGGCGACCGCGATCTCGCGATGGAGAACTACGACGCCGCCCTTGCAATCCTCGAACGGGACCCCGACCCGCTGCTGAGGGTGTCGGTGCTGTTCAACTACGGAGGCCTCGCCCAGACCGGTGGCAACTTCGACGACGCCGAGTCCCGCTACGACGAAGCACAATCGTTGCTGCAACGTCTCGTCGACGTCGAGGTCAGCCCGATGTATGCCCAACTGATGCTCATCCGGTCCGGGCTCGCAAGCGAGCGCGGCGACCTCGATTCCGCGGCGGACTTCTCGCGTCGAGCGGTGGACGTCGCCGAGGCCTCGGGCGACCAGTCCGTCTTGAACGCGGCCTGCCAGCACCACGTGCTCCTCGTGACGGTTCTGAGTTTGGGGGACGCTCAGCCCCAATGCGACATGCCCCTGAACGCTTCGAGCCCCGCCGAGGACCTGCTGCTCGAGTACAACAATACGCCGGGAGAGGCGCTCGGCATCGCCGAGGAACTGCTGGTGATGTTGGACGATCCGACCATGACGCCGGCGACCGAACTCCTGATCCTGTCGTCCATCCTGCCGACGGACCTGCAGGCACTTGACAGCATCGTTCCCGTCGACGCCCGACTTCGCGAGCTGCTGCCCGATTCGCGGCTGACGAGCGAGGAGCGCGCACTCGTTGCCGGGCAGCTCGCCAAATTGGCCGTCCTGCAGGGCCGGCCGGACGCGGCGGTCGAGTTTGCGAGCGAGGCGCTCGTACTCACGACGAGCCAACCGCGCCCACGGCAACCCAGCTGGCGCATCGTGTTCGGGTATATCGTCGCGACGAACGGGTTTCCGATCGACGGTGTCGACGCGATGTGGGAAGGGTTCCACGACGGGCAACTGTCGATCTTCCAGGACCTTCCTGACAACGAATACTTCTCTGTGGTCCAGCTCGAAACCGTCCTCCTGGACTACCGCGACCAGCTCGAGGCCGACGTGCAGCGGGCACACATCGAGCAGGCGATGGCCAACGCGATCCTCGGCGACACGCTGGAGACGCTGGAGACGCTGCTGTCCGACTTCACGTAGCCGCAGTGAAGTCCATATCACCCTCCGCACGAAATGCGCCAGAGCTCCACCGCTTCAGCAGCACATGACGGCAACATCGAGCGGCCTCCTTGAGATCGTCCGCTGAGCGAACGGCATTCGGACGTTCCTGGACCACTCGGCCGCTGCGATCGCACCGCTGTTGGGTGTCTCAAATACCGATCCCGATCTGAGACAGTTCGCCGCCAGACTCGGCGGCCGCACACAGGGTCTGGTGCGTATGCATGGCGTTCGCTGAATTCCAGTGGTCGTCGATTGGCAACCGCCACGCAGTGCTCTGCCTCGCCACCACGGTGCTCATCGTGGGCAAGCTTCTCATCTACCGCGACCGCCACTACCTCCGGTGAAGACACCTGTCCGCTCAGGTCCTTAGAGCGAGCGCCGATAGGCGGTAGTAGTTGACCATCCACGGGTCGGTGGGTTGGCCCTGTTTTCATTCAGGGTGCGATCCAATTCCGACTCGACCCCGTGGAGGTCTCCCTCATGCTCGCAGTTCATCCGCGCGTCGTCGACATCATTTGGCAAGCCATCGAACCCCGACTCCCCGACGTCATCGATGAGCACCCGCTCGGTCGTCGAGCCCGACCTCGGCACACAGTGCGCGAACGATGCCATTGTCGT
>CAXMZV010000338.1:0-5139 GCA_964199985.1 Candidatus Ilumatobacter isfjordensis
CTCGACCGCAGCCTTCGACTTCACCTCGGACTCCGACAACTGATCGACGAACGTGGCTGGTCGGGCGTCGCAACCCGATGCTGGCCCGAATGCTTCACCGAATTCGGCGCGGCATGCTGTTCTCCGCACGCTTTGCTCAACGACGACGGTGTGCCTGGCTGTTGTGAGGCCGATGCCTACGGGACCGTGACGAGCCTGATACTGCAATGGCTCGGAGACGGTCCGGCGTTCGTCGCTGACCTGGTCGACCTCGACCCGAGCGACCAGACCGGCGTGCTCTGGCACTGTGGGATGGCGCCGCTCGCGATGGCGAATCCCAACGTGCCAGCACGGGCGACGATCCACGCGAACCGGCGCAAGCCATTGCTCAACGAGTTTCCGCTTCGCCCGGGACGGGTCACCATCGCCCGGCTGAGTCAGTCGCGTGGGGTCAGCCGCCTGACAATCGGAGGCGGCGAGATGCTGGATGCGCCGTTGCCGTACGCAGGCACGGCTGGCGTGATTCGTTTTGATCGGCCCGTCGAGGACGTGATGGAAACGGTGATGACCGAGGGACACGAGCACCACTACGGCATCGTCTACGGCGATGTGCGCCCGGAGCTGGAAGCACTCGCTGCACAGCTCCGGCTGCCCGTGATCGAACTCTGATGAGCGGGCTCAGCAAGGAGGAACGTGGTGTTCATTGACCGGATAGATGGTGGCCGTCAGCTCGCTGAGCAGCTCCACCACCTTCGCGGAACTCCCGACGTTGTGGTCGTCGGTCTCCCGCGCGGTGGCGTACCGGTCGCAGCAGAGGTTGCAGCGGCTCTTGATGCCCCACTCGATGTGATCGTCGTCCGCAAGCTCGGTCTGCCGTTCCAGCCCGAGGTGGCGATGGGCGCAATCGGTGAAGGTGGTGTCCGCGTCATCAACAACGAACTTGTCCGAAGCGCCCACGTGACGCCCGAAGAGCTCGCCGCCGTCGAGGAGCGCGAGCGTGCCGAGCTCGAGCGGCGAACGACACGTTTACGACGGGGCCATTCCCGAGTGGCCCTGGCCGGGAAAGTGGTCGTCGTTGTCGACGACGGCATAGCGACCGGATCAACTGCTCGCGCCGCATGCAGCGTTGCCCGGGCGGCGGGGGCGGCACGGATTCTGCTCGCCGTTCCTGTTGCTCCGGCAGACTGGATCATCCGATTGGCTGGAGCCGCGGATGAGTTCGTCGCAGTTCACACTCCAGCGATCTTCGGCGCTGTCGGCCAGTTCTTCAACGACTTCGACCAGACCAGCGACGAGTCTGTCGTGCAGCTGCTGCGAGCCGCCGATGCCCGAATGAGGGCGATCGGCCGACACGCTCCGAAGTTCGCGCATGACGTGGAGATCGGTGTCGGCTCGGCCATCGTCAGCGGAAACCTCAGCGTGCCCGAAGCAGCGCGCGGCCTGGTGATCTTTGCTCACGGCAGCGGGAGTAGCCGCCATAGTCCTCGAAACAAGTACGTCGCGTCGGTCCTGAACCAAGCTGGCCTCGCGACACTGCTCTTCGATCTACTCACGGCCGACGAGGAATCCCTCCGTTCCAACGTGTTCGATATCTCGCTGCTGGCCGAACGCCTGCTCAATGTTGATGCGTGGGTGCAGCATCACGAGTCGCTCGCTGGCCTGGAGACCGGATACTTCGGTGCAAGTACCGGTGCCGCCGCAGCGCTCTGGGCCGCCGCCGCACCTGAGTGCGACGTTGGAGCCGTCGTGTCTCGGGGTGGTCGGCCAGATCTGGCAGGCCCGCGCTTGGGAGCCGTTCGGGCTCCGACGCTCCTCATTGTCGGCGGTGAGGACAGTGTCGTCCTCGGGCTCAACCAGCAGGCTCAGACCCAACTGAGGTGTGAGAACGAGGTCAGGATCGTGCCCGGAGCGTCGCACCTGTTTGACGAGCCTGGAACACTCGAGGCAGTTGCCGAACTCGCCCGAGACTGGTTCGTCGAGTACCTCACCGCCCCAGACCGCGGTTGAAGGGCCGAACGCCACTGGAGAGGAAGCGCCAAGGGGCGCACGATCGAGGTATGCGATTTCTCATCGCGCTCATTGTCATGATGGTCCTCGGTGGCTCTGCGTGTGCCAGCGACAACGAGCCGATCGTGGTCACGGCTGATGACGATGGAATCGAACTCGTGGTCTCGAGCGGCGACCGCATCGACGTGCGTTTGGACTCGAATCCCAGCACGGGCTACTCGTGGCATCCGAACAGCCAAGCAATCGAATCATTCGCGCGGATCGCCCCGGTCGAGTACGAGGCACCGTCGGATGATGGCCGCGTCGGTGCGTCCGGCACCGAGCTGTTCCGCGTCGAAGTCCTGAACGAGGGTGCTGGGGTGCTGCGCTTCGAATACATCCGATCGTTCGATGACCCTCCGGTTGCCGCACGGGTGGTCGAGTACCTCGTCCGAGTCGGTGATGCGCCTTGGCCACCGGATGTGATCGCACCCGTGCCTGACATCACCACGGACGAGGTGGACTTGTGATCTGGGACGGTGAGCCGGTGTCTTCGGATCACTCACGAGTGCGGCCCGGGACCTTGTGCTCTGGTTCGCAGCGAACCCGTCAGTTGAGGTGGGAACCATGACGCAGAACCGTGTCAAGGACGCCTGGTTCGAGGTCGGTGACGAACTCGAAGCGATCGCGCTGAAGCTGAAACTGCATCTTGAACAGGAGTCGTCGGAGGGCGATCACGACGCAGAAGGAGCCTTCGAACGACGTGATGTCAACGACGTTTTGCGAGGCGACCCGCGCCGCCAAACGGCAGCTGTAGAGCCGAACCAGTACGGAGTCGCGGATGTGATCGTATGAATTCCAACTCGAAATCCGCCGTAGCCCTCAACGTGGAGATCGCCCGGCAGTTCCGGACCGCTGCATTGTTGCTTCGAGCCCAACATGCTGACCATCGACGCATCACCGCCTACGAGCGAGGAGCCGAAGAACTTGATCAGTTGAGCGAATCGGTCGCCTCGATCTATCAGCGCGAAGGCCTCGCCGGACTGGTCGCGCTCCCGGCCGTCGGCCGCGCGCTGGCGTCAGCCATCGCAGACGTCGTGGAGTTCGGGCGCTGGCGCTGGCTCGAACGACTGGAAGGCAACAGTGATCCCGAACGGATCCTTGCCTCGATTCCGACGATTGGGCCAGCGCTTGCACACCGTCTCCACACCGAGCTTCACGTCGAGACCCTCGACGAACTCGAACAAGCGGTGTACGACGGTCGCCTCGGGCGGATGCGAGGTGTCGGAGACAGGCGATGGCATGCGATTCGTGACGCACTCCTCGCACGGCGTCGTGCCCGTGCCACTCCGCCCGAGGTTTCGGAATCAGACGACCTCTCAGCGCACACGTGCAGACCCACGAGCGAGGTTCTGCTGAGCATCGATGCCGAGTACCGAACCGCGGCTGACCTCAACCAGTTGCCCACGATTGCCCCGATTCGCTTCAACCCAACGCGGGCACACTGGCTTCCCGTTCTGCACACAGAGCGCGATGGCCGGCACTTCACGGCGATGTTCTCCAACACTGCTCGTGCTCACGAACTCGGCCACATCGATGACTGGGTCGTCATCTACGTGGACGGCGCCGACGACATGAACTGGACGGTCGTCACCGAGCGGCTCGGTCGAAGAGCCGGGCAACGTGTGGTCCGCGGGGAGACGGCACCGGCAAACGCTGCGGGCGAAGGTTGCCTTGCGCTGGATGCGCAGTAGGACATCGACGCCAATTCGTCGCGGATCTGTCGTCGATTCTTCTGGCGACGTCCGAAGCCGCTCACGGATCAGCGGGTGGTCTCGATCACAGAGATTGCCGTGTCGACGACTTCATCGAGCGGCGGCATTGTCTCGACTGCGGTCGCCCGGGGCCACGGATCGCGGCGAGCAACCATCACGTCGAAGAGGGCAGGTGTGGCATCGGACGGATCGTCCGGATTGGCGAGACGACGAGCGATGCGTTCCCGAGCGATCGCTGGGTCGAGTTCACACTCGATCTCCACGAGATCGACACCCATCGCTTCAACGGCGGCCCGTGCCTCGTTGCGCTGCGCCGCCGATGACCAGGACGCATCGAGGACGACGCCCCGGCCACTGGCCAGCACCGTGCGGGCTTCTCGGAGTTGCTCGTCGTAGGTTGCTCTGACTACGGCAGGGGCGTACGCGCCCTCGTCGGGGCGCGAGAAGGCGTGCTGTCCGTGTGGGATCTGTGCGACGTCGTGACGGATCTCGTCGGTGGCGAGGTGGACGTATTGGTAGTGATCGGCGACGCGTTGCGCCAGGGATGTCTTTCCGACGCCCGGAGCCCCACCGATCATGACGACTCGCAGCCGTGCTCGCTCGAGGTGATGCACGGTGAGAGCGTGGTAACGACGGGCCAGGTCGATGTTGGAATGGTCGCCCTGCTCGGCGCGAAGGCATGCGATCTTGGTACGAACGTGGGCTCGGTACGCCACGTAGTGGTGCGCCAGTGACGGCGGGTGCTGTTCGTTCGTGAACTCGTGGTATTCCGCCATCAGGGCCCGTGCAGCATCCGGGCCGGAGAGTCGGTGAACGTCCATTGCCAGGAATGCGATGTCGTTGAGGACATCGTCGACGCGGAGGTCGTCGTCGAATGCGAGGCAGTCAAGAATGCGCGGGCCGTCGTCGAGGCAATAGATGTCGTCGGCGGTCAGGTCACCATGCCCATCACGGACGTGACCTTGGGCGACGCGGGAGCGACGGAGCACACGGGTCTGTTCCAGGTACTGCTCGGCCAGCCGTCGAGCGGTGTCGAAGGCGGCCCGATCGATGATCGAACCGACGTGTGGGTCGATTGCGTCGAAGTTGTCGCTCCAGTTGCGATGGAGGCGTTCCTCTGCGTCCGCTCCACGGTCGGTGACGGGGTCGGCTGATGCATGAATGCTTGCGACGTTGCGAGCGACGGCACGGAGGCATGCTGTTGGGTCGTCGTTGCTGAGCAGTTGGGCGAGGCAGCGCTCCTGGGGAAGTCGACGCATGACGATCATTCGGTCGACCATCTCCTCGCCTTCGATGACATCAGCAACGCCGAGGTACACGTCGGGTGCGAAGCGTCGGTTGAGTTCGAGCTCGCGATCCGCCAGGCGCACCCGCTCCTTGGTGTCGATCGTTCGGAGAA
>CAXMZV010000339.1:0-5122 GCA_964199985.1 Candidatus Ilumatobacter isfjordensis
GCTGCCTCGCCACGCGCTCCAACAGCTCCTCGCTACGCCGACTGGGCAATCGCCACACCACGACGCCACGGTCGGCCACAAAGCCCGGCTCGACGCCTTACTCGAAGAGCCCAGCGATGCGACCAGCGCTCTCGCGGCGAACTGCCTGCGGGACGTGCGAGTAGGTGTCCATCGTGACCGCGATCGTCGCGTGACCGAGCTGTTCTTGAACCACCTTCGGATGCACGCCGGCTTCGAGCGCAGTCGTCGCCATCGTGTGCCGAACATCGTGCAGACGGATCTTCGGCACGTCGGCCCGAGCGATCGCCGATGCAAACATCTTCGTGAGGCGCTGCGGCAGGAGCGCCACCCCGGCCTCGTCGACGAACACGAAGCCCGAGCCCGCCCAGGCGACGCCCGCAGCGAGCTGCTCGACATGCTGACGGTCGAGGTGGCTGCTCAGCACACCGACCGTCGAATCGGCGAGCAGCAACTGTCGCTGGCTGCGCGCCTTCGGCGTCGTCGTCACCGTCTCCTTACCGGCCGTCGTGCGCTGCTGAGCAACCGTCAGCGTTCCTCGATCGAGGTCGACGTCGCTCCAGCGCAGCCCGGCGAGCTCACCTCGGCGCATGCCGGTGTGCAGCGCCAGCGTCCACAGTCCACGCAGCCGATCGTCGGCCAGCGACTCGATGAAGCGCCGAGCCTCCTCCGAGGTCCACACGGCCATCTCCTTGTGCTCGCCCTTCGGCACCCGAACAGAACTCGCCGGGTTGGTCGCCAGCACGTTCCACCGGACACCGTCAGCGAGGGCACGGTGCAACACCCGGTGAGCCAGCTTCACGGAGTTGACGGCCAGCGGCTTGCCATCACGCCGACCGTGATCAAGCAGCCCACCGTGCCATCGCTTGATGTCCATTGCCGACAGGTCGGCGAGCCGGGTCGCGCCGAGGTAGGGCAGCACGTACCGCTCGACCACCTCGCCGTAGTTCGTCCACGCCGTCAGCGCGATCTCGGGCTTGATGGTCTCGATCCACACCTCGAGGAAGTCACGCACCGTCTGCTTCGACGGGGCGATGTAGGAACCCTGCTGCAGGCCAGCGAGGGCTTCGTTCAACGCAGCCTGCGCAGCGCGCTTCGTCGAGAAGTTGCCAACCTGTCGCTGACGCCGCTTGCCAGCATCGTCGAAGCCGAGATCGATCCGATAGCTCCACGCGCCGCCTGGCGTTCGTGGTTTGCGGATTGCACCCTTCATATGACCACGGTAGTCCTTTGTGGACACTTCGTGGACAGCAGACCGATTCTACGATCAGCGTTTCGGCCGGTTAGGGCCTCTGAGCTGGGGTGATCGTGGAGCCGGGTGCGAGGATCGAACTCGCCACCTCATGATTACAAATCAAGTGCTCTACCAACTGAGCTAACCCGGCGGGGACCGGTGAGGATAGCGACGTCGGACCGCAGGGCGGACGCACCTCACGAGACCGACAGTGGCGGGTCAGTAGTTGCCGCGCGGCGCGGTGTCTTTCCAGTCGACCAACACGAACGTCGACACGATGCGCCAGGCGATGCCGCCCAGCGGTTGGTCGTTGAGCACACCCGGGTTCTGCGGAGTTCCGCGGCCCGTGCATGCCACCAACGTGAACGTGGTGCCAGAAGAGTTCGAACGCGCGGCCTTCAGAATCTCCGGCCCTGAGCTGTTGGTCAGTTGTTCGCCGACGTAGCGATACCGGTAATGGCGTTGGTCCGGCGTGTCGATGATCAGCTCGTCGCCGGACCGGAGCAGATGCTGGTACCGGTACGGGCCGCCCTTGGAGGTGCGATGCCCGAACACGACAATCGAGGCTCCAACGTCGCCGATCATGCCGGTGTTGGTCCAGTGCCACGTGTTGCCCGAGTCGACCACCGGGTCTCCGCTGACCGCATTGGGAATGACCCAGTTCTGCAGGCTCATGCGGGGCACGGTCAACAACCAGTTGAACGGTGCCTGTTGCGGCGGTGGATCGACCGGTGGACTGGGCTTCGTGATCGCCCGTGGTGAACCCGTGTACCAGCCAGCGAGGTCGGCGATCATGTCACCACCGCACAGCGCATACATCTCGATGCCTCTTGTGCTCGCCTGCGAGATCACGTGGTTGGCAACGGTGTGCCCGACTCGAGTCGGGTTCAAGTTCGAGACCTCATCTCGCTGCGTCTGGGCGGGCAACACCGTGACGAACCCGTAGTTCATCGCCGTGACCAGGGTGGTGTTCATGGCCACGCCAGACATCTGGCTGCGTGCGCCGAACCCGCCCGTGTTCTGGGGCAGCTCAAACGCTCGGGTCCAACCCAGCCACAGTCGAGCCTTGCCGGTTCGTGCGACGTCGGCAGGGCGGCGTGTGTCCATGACGCGGTTCGGGTTGACCGGCACGAACAGACCGTCACCAGACTCCGTGTCGTCCTTCCCGGTGATGTAGCCAGTGACGTCGACAATCATCCGGGCGTCGCCGTCCGAGTACACCTCAATGCTCGGCGGGCCGGACCCGTTCTGACCGAGTGGGACGATCGCTCCGGCTGCGCGCGTCTCGCCGACAGCGAAGTTGAGGTTCGACGTCTTCGGTTTCCCGGCGGTCCTGGTCGCCCTCGCAGTGAAGAAGCCGCCCGCTGTAGCTGCCGCAGCAGTGAGGTTCACGACGACCGCCTGCGCGTTCGACGGAACCCCGAAGTTGATCGGGACGGACTGCCAGCGCCGCGCCACACGCGACTGGTCCAAGGCACGCCTCGTCTTCGGGAGAAACTTCAGGCGACCTGCACGTTCCTTTTGCGAGGTCGAGAGATACACGCCGAGCACGTCGACGACGACGTCGTACGGATGCACTCCTCTGACGTCAATCTTGCCGTCTGCGGAGAGTCGAACCGTCGCCATGTTGGCAACGGCGCCGTCACCGGGTTCCAGATTGACGTTCGAGACGTTGCTCGTGTTGCCCGCTGGCACGGCTTGCACCCAGCCCTGCTGACCGTTGTAGATCACCGCAATCGACACGACGACGGCGATGGCGTTGGCGGGAATCGACACGTACGGGCTGTTGCGGACCTTGATCCGTATGACGCGATCGCTGATCCGCTGGAAGTTCTTGGCAACGTTCGCGTACGGCTGGTAGGTCCGGGTGTCGGCGAGGCGGACGGGCCCGACTGGCTGGTAATAGCTGGCGCCAGGCGGCACGGCTGCGTTCGCCGTCGTGGACAGTGCGGTTGCCGCGACAGCACCCGCCGTACCTGCAATGAACGCTCGTCGCCCGAGCGGCGTCGGGGAGCCCGACTCGACCAGATCAGACACCTCGGCCAATCCGTCAGAGTGGCGAACGCCAGCGAGCATCGAGCGATCAGACATAGTCAACAACTCTAGGACGAACGCGTTCTCCCACGCGTAATTTCGTAGGTCGAAAGTGCCGCTGCAGCAGAAACATTCAGTGAACTGACCCTGCCAAGCATCGGAATCGCCACGATCGAGTCGCAGCGCTGCTTCACCAGCCGCGACAGACCGTCACCTTCGGCGCCAAGCACGAGACAAATTGGCTCGTCGGCGAGCGATTCCAACTCGAAGAGGTCCCGGTCGGCGCCATCGTCCAACCCGACGATCCAGATGCCGTGATCCTTGAGCTGTGCAAGCGTCGCGGGCAAGCCGGGAACCAATGAAATCGGCACGTGTTCGATCGCACCGGCGGAGGCCTTCGCGACCGTGGGCGTCACATGGACCGCCCGATGCTTCGGCAGCAGCATGCCGGTCACGCCGGCGCCATCGCAGTTGCGGATGATGGCACCGAGGTTGCCGGGGTCCGTCACCCCGTCGACAGCAACAAGGAACGGCTTGACGCCGTTGCGCGTGCGCAAGAGCTCGCCGAAGTCGGCCTCCTCGAGTTCGGCCGCCAATGCCATCACACCCTGCGGGGCCTCGCTGCGCGTATCGCGGTCGAGCTTGGCCCGAGCGATGTACGTCAGGGGAACGCGTTGTGCGCGTGCGATCTCGACAATGTCCGAAACGCCCGCATCACCTTCGAGTTCAGCGCTGATGAAGATGTTGTAGATCTTGCGCTTTTCGGCCATCAGCAATTCGCGCACCGCCTGGCGTCCTTCGACCTGCTTGCCACCCAATCCGCGTCCCGGCGTCCGCGGGTCGGCCTCGCGGCCCCCACCTTGCGGGCCACCACTGCGCCGGTCGCCGCCACTGGATGAGCCACCACGCCGTTGACCCGGGCGGCCCTGTTGTGCGCCTCGTCCGCTCGGGCGCGGGCTGGACCCGCCGCCTCGTTTGGGGCCCGACGCGCCGCGGCTTCGTCCTGCTTTGCTCATGATGTGGTGCTCGATTCTTGCGAGTTCGGCGGTCGCTGGATCAGCGCAGTCGCGAAACACACGATGCCTTCGGTTCGGCCAATTGCACCGAGTCGTTCGGCACGGTTGCCCTTCAGCGTCACCGGCGCACCGACAATGTCGCTCAGTGTTTGCTGAATGTCGTCGCGCCGAGGGGCTATCTTCGGCGTCTCGCAAATGACCGCCGTGTCGATGTTGTTGGTCGTCCAACCGTCAGCGGCGAGCAGCGCGACCACGTGTGCGAGCAGCGCGAGCGAGTCGGCGCCCTTCCACTCCGGATCGGTGTCGGGGAAGTGCATGCCTATATCGCCGAGGCCGGCAGCGCCGAGCAGCGCATCAGCGCAGGCGTGGGTGATGACGTCGGCGTCGGAATGCCCGACCAAGCCGCGCTCTCCCGGGAAGACCACACCGCCGAGCACCAACACTCGATCAGCGTCGTCGCTGAAACGGTGCACGTCGAACCCTTGTCCGACACGAATCTGCGGGAAGCCGGTCACAGCGATGCCCCGTCCGGCGCCGCGCTCGATGCAGCGACGCGCTGGCGTGCCCACGCCAAGTCGTCGGGGAGAGTGATCTTCCGATTCGTCGGGTCGCCCTCGACGACCACGACGCGGCCGCCCGACCGCTCGATCAATGCCGCATCGTCGGTCGCATCGTCGCCGTCAGCATGCGCAGTGCGCAGCGTTTGCGCCCGAAACGCCTGAGGTGTCTGCACTGCGACGAGCGATGCCCGGTCAGGGGTGTCGACGACGGTTCGCATCCCGTCGACCTCGTGCACCACCTTGATCGTGTCGGCCACAGC
>CAXMZV010000340.1:0-5103 GCA_964199985.1 Candidatus Ilumatobacter isfjordensis
GGCAGCGTGGCGGGGGCCCACGCCGGTTGGCGGGGGTTGGCTGCCGGAGTCGTCGATGTTGCTGTTGACGTGTTGTTGCGTCGTGACGAGTCGGTCGTGGCCGTTGTGGTCGGGCCGATGATTCACGCCGAGTGCTACGCGTTCGGTGATGCTGCACTGGCTGCAGTGGCAGATGGTGTCGGTGCTGAAGCGGCCGCGATCACCGGGGTCACCGCCGATGGTCGGGTTGCGCTGGATGTCCCTGCAGCGGTCGCCGCTGCGCTCGGACGCCGCGACCTCCTGCCGGACGTGCTCGGCGACTGCACGGGGTGTGATCGCCGCTGGTTCTCTCATCGAGTGGGCACGGACACCGAGCGCCATGTCCTCGTGGCGTGGACCGAGCCGGCGCGTGCCACAGTGGAGCCATGACTGATCGGTTTGTTGGAGGGTTTGGTGCAGTCGGCGAGCGACTTGCCGCGATCCAGGCGCGGATCGCGGCTGTCGAGCGACCGTTCGAGCACGACGTCGAGGTGATCCCTGTCACCAAGGGCTTCGCCGGCGACGCCATCGAGGCAGCGGTCGATGCCGGCTGCCGAACGGTGGGCGAGAACTACGCCCAGGACCTGCTGTCGAAGGTCGACGTGATCGAACGGCTGGGCGTCGACGTGCAGTTCATTGGTCACTTGCAGTCGAACAAGGTCCGCCAGCTGGTCGACATCGTGTCGTTGTGGTGCACCATTGACCGGCGATCGATCCTCGACGAAGTGGCGAAGCGCGCGCCTGGCGCACACGTGTTGATCCAAGTCAACGCCACCGACGAGCCGCAGAAGGGTGGCTGTCAGCCCACTGAGGTCGCCACATTGGTCGACGACGCCCGCGCGGCAGGTCTGGTCGTCGACGGTCTGATGACGATTGGCCCGACCGGCGAACCGCCGGCTGCAGCGAGGCGACCGTTTGAGATCGTGCGGGCGCTCGTCGACGAGCACGAGCTCGCCACCTGCTCGATGGGCATGTCGGCGGACATCGAAGTGGCAGTCGAGTGCGGCTCAACTCAGGTGCGCGTCGGTTCGGCCCTGTTCGGACCGCGTCCCGTGTCCACAATCCGGCAGCAGTCGTGATGTATCCTCCCCCGCAAGCAGGAGGATTGCATGCCCATCTGGAAGAAGACCATGGACTACCTGGGTCTGGGTCCTGACGACACATACGACGACTATGACGAGTCTGACGAGCCGGAACCCCCTGCTCGTCAGCGGGCGCCGCGTGATGACACGCGTGGCCAGCGCGCTCGTGGGCCAGAGCCCGAACCCACCGTTCGTACTGTCGCACCCCGACCGAGTTTCCCATCACGCGACTTCGATGCATCGGCAGCGGCCCGTCGGCCCCGCCCGGAGAGCACCGCAGGACGTGATGATTCAGGCGTTCAGATTCGCCCCAACGAACAGCAGCCACCCCCGCCACAACCGGCATTGCGAAGCGTCCCGGGAGGGTCCATGGAGCCGCACACCGTTCGCCCACGTCGTTTCGACCAGGCGCAGGAAGTTGCCGACAAGTTCAAGGACGGCCAGTCCGTCATCATGAACCTTGAGGGCACCGATCGCAGCGTGGCGCGTCGCCTCATCGACTTCGCCAGCGGCATTTGTTACGCGATGGATGGTTCGATGGAGAAGGTCGCCACCGGCGTGTATCTCCTCAAACCCGCACCGCAGCGCCAACCGCGCTACGACGAGTACGACGACTGATCGGGAAGAACACATATGGACATGAATCCGCAACGAGTGAGGACTGCCGAGTTCCGCACCGTCAAGAAAGGACTGGACCCCAACGAGGTCCAGACGTTCTTGCACGCCGTCGCCGACGAACTTGAGCGCGCCCAGAATCAGTCCACGGCAATGGAAGCGCGAGCGCGCGCCGCTGTGGCCCGTCTCCAAGAGCTCTCCGACGATGCCGGGTCGCAGTCCGACGCGAGCGCCGAGCTCTTGCGGCCGTCCGGGCCGGTCGTCGAGCAAGCCTCGGTCTCGGCATCAGTCGATCAGTCCGAAACGATCAGTCGCACGCTGCTGCTCGCCCAGCGCACCGCCGACACCACGGTGGCCGAGGCTCGTGCAGAGGCCGAACGTCTCCGTGCCGAAGCTGAGGCTGAGGCGAGCCAACAGGTCGGCTCATCCCGCGAGATCGCCGAGTCGTTGCTCGTCGAGGCTCGCGCCGAGGCTCGCAAAGTCGGCGAAGAAGAGCGCTCGGCAATGGAAGGCGAGGTCAACTCCTTGCTCGCTCGCCGTGATTTTCTGGAATCCGATGTCGATCATCTCGAGCAGTTCCTCGTCGATCAGCGCACGCGGTTGCGTGAAGTGGCCAGCCAGATCGTCGATCTCACCGAGCGTGTCCCCGGCGGTCTCGGCAATGTCCGCCGTCCACTCGTGTCGGCCGCCGAGGACGATGTCGCGACAATTGCGGCAACGGCGACACCCACGAGCTCGACAGCGGTGGTCGAACCGTTCTCCGAACCGTTCTCCGAACCGGTCGTCGAACCGGTCGTCGAACCGGTCGTCGAACCGGTCGTCGAACCGGTCATTGAAGCACAGCCCGAAGATGACGCAGAAGACCTGTGGCTGCCCGATGCCGCCGATGAACCGATGCCGGTCATCGACCCTGAGGGCGGTTCGCGCACGCGATTGTCGTTCGGCGACAACGCGGACTGACGGTCAGCACACGCGTCGATAGAGTCACCCGGGTGTCATACCCCGAGGTCGACCCACAACCGAACTTCCCCCAGCTCGAGCAGCACATTCTCGAAGGTTGGGAGGCCGACAACACGTTCCAGGCCTCGATTGACCAGCGGCCTGCGGGCGACGATGGCGACAACGAGTTCGTCTTCTATGACGGGCCGCCCTTCGCCAACGGATTGCCGCACTACGGTCACTTGCTGACTGGCTACGTCAAGGATGCGATCCCGCGCTATCAGACAATGCGGGGACGGCGTGTCGAGCGCCGCTTCGGGTGGGATTGTCATGGTCTCCCGGCAGAGGTCAAGGCCGAGCAGGAACTGGGCATCTCAGGTCATCCCGAAATTGCGGCGTACGGCATCGACAAGTTCAATGATGCCTGCCGTGCAAGCGTGCTGCAGTACACCGATCAGTGGCGCAGCTATGTCGGGCGTCAGGCTCGCTGGGTCGACTTCGACAACGACTACAAGACGCTCGACCTCTCCTACATGGAGAGCGTGATGTGGGCCTTCAAGACCCTGCACGACAAGGGCTACGTGTACGAGGGTTTCCGCGTCCTGGCGTACTGCTGGCGGTGTGAGACACCGCTGTCGAACACAGAGACGCGAATGGACGACGTCTACAAGGACCGGCAGGATCCGGCGCTCACGGTGCAGTTCACCCTTGACTCCGGCGAGCACATGGTCGCCTGGACGACAACACCGTGGACGCTGCCGTCGAACCTGGCCCTCGCGGTCGGGCTTGACATCGACTACGCCGTCCTCGATCGCGATGGCGAGCGCTACATCATGGCCGACGCCCTCGTCGGGGCGCACGAGGCCGAATTCGGTGATGCCGAGCGCGTCGACACGTTGAAGGGGAGCGATCTCGTCGGACGCCGATACACGCCGCTCTTCGACTATTTCACCGACACCGAACTGTATGGCACGGAGAACGCCTGGCAGGTACTGGCTGCTGACTTCGTCTCGACCGAAGACGGCACCGGCATCGTGCACCTGGCGCCCGGCTTCGGTGAAGACGACCAGATCGTCGCCAATGAGGCAGGCATTCCCACGCTGTGCCCGATGGACGAGCACGGCTGCTTCACCGCTGAGATCGGCGACTACGTCGGCACGCACGTCTTCGACGCGAACAAGCAGATCATCGCGGCGCTCAAGGAACGCAACGTCGTCGTGCGCCACGCCACGTACGACCACTCGTACCCCCACTGCTGGCGCTGCGCGCAGCCGCTCGTTTACCGCGCGATCTCGTCTTGGTTCGTGCAAGTCACGGCCTTCCGCGACCGCATGGTCGAGCTCAACCAGGAGATCACCTGGCAGCCTGCCCACGTCAAGGACGGCAGCTTCGGCAAGTGGATCGAGAACGCTCGCGACTGGGCGATCAGCCGCAACAGGTTCTGGGGGTCACCGATCCCGGTCTGGCGTTCGGACAACCCTGACTACCCGCGCATCGACGTCTACGGATCACTCGATCAGCTCCAGGCGGACTTCGGTGTGGAGGTCACAGATCTGCATCGCCCCCAGATCGACGAGCTGGTGCGCCCCAATCCCGACGACCCGAGCGGGCAGTCGATGATGCGGCGGGTCCCCGAAGTGCTCGACTGCTGGTTCGAATCGGGCTCGATGCCGTTTGCCCAGGTGCACTATCCATTCGAGAACCAGGAATGGTTCGAGAACCACTATCCGGGCGACTTCATTGTCGAATACATCGGCCAGACACGCGGCTGGTTCTACACCCTGCATGTCTTGGCCACGGCCTTGTTTGACCGCCCGGCATTCTCGAACTGTGTGAGCCACGGCATCGTGCTCGGCGACGACGGCGCGAAGATGTCGAAGAGCCTCAACAACTACCCGGATCCGCGGGAGATGTTCGACCTGCACGGCGCAGACGCCATGCGTTGGCACCTGCTCAGTTCAGCCATCTTGCGCGGCAGCGACGGCATGGTCACCGAGACCGGCATGCGCGACACCGTCCGCCACGTGCTGCTTCCGCTCTGGAACTCGTGGTACTTCCTCACGTTGTACGCCAACGCAGCAGACCACCAAGGCGTCCATCGCACTGACTCCACGAACGTGCTCGACCAGTACGTGATGGCCAAGACTCGCGATCTCGTCGAGGCGACCACGGCATCGCTCGATGCGTACGACCTGTTCGGCGCCTGCCAACAAGTGCGCGACTACCTCGACGTGCTGACCAATTGGTACGTGCGGCGGAGTCGCAGCAGATTCTGGGAAGGCGATCACGACGCCATCGACACAATGCACACGGTGCTGTCCGTGCTCGTTCGGGTCGCTGCACCGCTGCTGCCGTTCATCTCTGAGTCGATCCACGGTGGCCTGAATGCCGGGGACACCAGCGTGCACCTGCTCGACTGGCCGTTGGTCGACGAACTCCCGGCCAACAA
>CAXMZV010000341.1:0-5092 GCA_964199985.1 Candidatus Ilumatobacter isfjordensis
GAAATCAGATCAGATCATATGTTCTGTCCGCAGGAGCGGCCGCGGTCAGTCGCTGCTCGGGATGAACTCGAGATCGCCGGCAACTCGCGGGAGCCGCACCACAACCGAGTTGCTGCGTACATCGGTCTGGACCCCCTCGATGCCGTTGACCCACCAGAGACGAGGCTCGACACCGACAATGCGGAACTCGGTCCAGGCATTCGGGTCAGGCTCGAGCGGATCGATGGTGAGGAGCAGCGTCTCGCCGTGCCACTCCGCACGCGTGAGCGCAACGTTCGGGAAGTCGACGTCGACGATCTGCGGGCACGGCTCGAGGGGAGCCGCGGACAGCGCTGTCCACCGGCCGGGACCCGCCGCCTCGGCTGCAGCGAGGAACGCATTCAACTGACCGCGTGGATGCGGTTCGCCCAGGCCCATGCCCCACGTGAACTCACCCGTTGCGGTGTCCCAGGTCGGCTCGAATGACGCATCGACGGCCGCCGACACTCGCTCGACGATGTCATCGAGACCCCACTCCTTGGCCATCACCAGGGCGGAGCCATAGTTGCGACTCGGGTTGAGCGTGGTCTCGATGTAGCGATCGAGACCCATCGCAGCACAGGCCGCGTCGAAGAGCCGTCGGGCATCCTTCGGGTGCTGCGGCATCGCGTAGTAGGCCGTCGTCATCGCGAGGCTGACGGGAAGCCGATGGTGCACGTCGAGCACGGGGTCGTAATACAGGGTCGTCATCGTCGGCTCGACGTCGGCGGCGAGGTCGAGGTAGTGCTCGCGGGCGTAGGTCCACCACGAGTCGAACGCAGCTGCAGCGTGGTCAGTGCCGTGTCGGTTGTCGTGCAGCCTCAGACCGAGGCCAGCTCCGGCCAGTCAAAACGGCCAGACCTTGGTGTTCTCTCAATGACACCCAATGGGCGCTGCCAGCCACTGTTGCCGGAGGTGATCTGCGATCTGTGAATGCGTCCAAGTGAAGGTGTGTTCGCCGTCGCGGATCATCTCGAACGGCTCGTTCCACCGATCGTTGTCGTTCGGTCCGTTGGCGACCATCGATCGGATGCCAAGCAGGACCAGGAAGAAGCCCTTGTAGAAGAGCATCCCATCAGCGGCAACCGGATCCATCTGGACGCCGTACGGCTCGATGCCGTTAGCGGTCCACCCCGGCACGTCGTACTTGCCCCACAGCTCGGGTGGGATGAAGAGCCGATACAGGTCGGGGTAGTTGGCCTGGTCGGGATCATGGCCGAACTGGGTCAACCAGTCCGCGGCCGACCACCAGCCCGTGTGGCGTTCGATGAGTTGATCGAGAATGGCGACGTACTGCTCGGTCCATGCCGGAGTGCGGTGCGCCATCAGCCCCATGGCGTAGGCCGAGTCGACGAGGTCGAAGCGATGCCAGCTGGCCATCGGCGGGTCGGACCGGTCATCCCAGTGGGGATGTGGCTGGCCTCGGCGGGACCAGTCGTCGGGTGTGTGCGCCTTGCGATGCAGGTAGCGCAGCCAACCGAGTGAGCGTTCGGAGAGCTCGCCGGTCGTCATGCCGACAGCCTTGCACGGAGGCTCAGCGAGCAGCGGGTTGGCACGATGGGCACCAGTAGGTGCTGCGGGCGGTCCGCTCCCCCGCTGCCGAGAAGGCGACGGCGTTGTCGCATCGGAGGCAGGCGAAATGATGACGCCCGTAGACGTGGGTCCGGTCAGGGCTTCCGGGCCCGGTGGTGGAGCGGTACGGCTTGCCGCGATTGGCGACCAGTTGTCGATGTGCAATCGACCAGAGCTTCGCGAGTTGCTCGTCGGTCACGTCACTCACCAACGTGAACGGGTGGAGGCCGGCGACGAACAGCGCCTCGCTCTTGAACACATTGCCGACACCCGCTGCCACCTGCTGATCGAGGAGCAGTTCAGCAAGCGTCGTCGCGTCGCCCGCGCGGGTGCGGCTTCTGGTCACCACGTCGTCGAGATCGACATCGTCGTTGCTCAGGTCAGGGCCGAGCCGATCAGCGGGCGCAGTGCCCGAGCCGGAAATGTGCGTCGCGATGTCCGGCGCGGCGAAGCACAGGGCGCGGCCAGCGGCGGTCTCGATCAGGATCCGCAGCTTCGGGTCGCGTGGCCGGGCGCGCTCGAGCGGAGCGGCCCGCCACGAGCCAGTCATCCCGAGGTGGGTGTGCAGGACAAGCTTGCGATCGAACTCGATCAGCAGGTACTTCCCGACCGCGTCGACGCTGTGGATCGTGTCGCCGACTCGCGGTCGATAACCGCGCAGCTTCTTGAACCACAGGTCGGTCACCACCTGGCCTTCGAGGACCGGTGTCAACACTTCGGCTGCTCGCCGCAGTGTGTCGCCTTCAGGCATCGGGTTGTGGTGGCTTCACCCGAACGGCTGGCATCCAACGCGGCCCTGCCGTCGCGTCGATCCGGGCCACGAACGCGTCGTGGTGCGGTTCGATCAGCTCGCAGAAGGTGCGAGTCGCGTCTGCGCCGACCACGTCCCAGGCGGGAGCAGTGAGTGCGTCGGTGCGGGCTTCGAGGTCGAGTCGGAAGCGACGGCCTTCGTCGCTGACCGCACCGCCTGAAGCGAAGCCCTTGGCTTCGAGTCGCGCCCACGCTGCCGCGATTGCATCGTCGCCATTGCCTCGGCTTCGAGCGATCCACTCTTCGCTGCCGTACTCCTCGATATCGACCATGACCGAGTGGAGGAGTCCGACCTCGACGTCATCGAGGTCTTCGCTCGCGCACAGCGCCCAGTGATTGTCGCCGCGCAGCTCGCGCAGGCAGTTGGCGGCGAGCCATGCCGACAACGCCGAGTTCATGTCCTCGGGGCGCGGCAGCTCGCGATGTGCGGCGAACATGGGTCGGGCGCCGAAGTGGATGGCATCGACGCCACGCCACAGCGGTTCGGCAAGCTCGGCAAGACCGTCGGAGAGGCCGGGTGCGATCTCATCGAGACCCGGTTGGACGGCGGCATCGCGGACGGCCAAGATCGAGTCGACGTCGGTGACGTCTTGGTACAGCTTCATGACGTTCCCGATCACGCCAGGGTTGATCGAATACGCAGCCGCCGCCGCAACCCCTGGGTTCACATCACCGAGGGACGCGAGGCGCCACGCCACCACCCAGCCGATGCCGTCGGGAACGCCGAGCGCCTTGTACTCGGCAATGGCCCTCGGATCCCACATCATCCAGCCGACCAGGTCATGGCAGGCAACCCCTGCTCGCGCGGTCAGTGCCTCCGGATCACTCATCGCCACAGCGTAGGTGTCCACTCGTCTGTGCCCGAGGTGGACCGGCGCTCGGACGACGCGGGAACCGAAACGCTCGCGTCAGCCGGTCGTCGCGGGGATCGTGTGGGTCACCGCGCCGGTCTCGTCGATGAACTGTTCCTGCAGCGTGTCCCCCGAGAGGGTGAGGAGTGCGAACCCGTTGACGACCCGATGCTTGCCCACGCTGCTCTGGGTCTGCTCGTACCATTCGATGCCGGGAAGGTCGTCCAGTCCCCTGGCATTGCCCCAGGGGATGGCGCCATGCCCGGCGAAGCGCCCGCGGTATGGCGCCGCGTGGTCGGTGTGTGCATAGCCCGCGTGGATGTGACCCCAGTACCAATTCCAGGGCTCGGTCCCAGCGCGACTCTTCTCCACGCAGTCAACGATCTTCGTATGCAACGGATCGTTGTACTTCGCGTTGGTCTCGTCGATTCCCTGATGATGGGTGAGCAGCACGAGCCGCTTGCCGGTCCCAACCTGATCCGCAAGGAATTCGAGCTGCGCCTCATTGACGTCGCCGCACATGTACTGCTGGTCCCACGAAGCGGGCCCGGCGGTATCGAGGCCGACGATCACCCACGACGAGTTGTGCAGAGCGAAGTGTGTCTTGTTCTCCTGCGCGGCGAACATCTTGTTCGGGAGGGTGCGCAGATAGCCGTGCGCCCCGGCATACATGTCATGGTTCGAGTTGAGCGTGAATGATCCCAGGGAGCCGGCCGCTGGCCCCCACCAGTCGAGGAAGTGCTCGCGCTGCTGTGTCTCGGTCCCCGCGTAGTACACGTCGCCGAGATGGACTGAGTAGTCGGGTGAATGGCCCTTGATCGCCGTCGCAACCAGCGCCGCTGACTGCGTCGAGTAGTCGGCTCCGGTGCCCCAGTCGCCCACCACGGCAATCGTGACGTCGTCCGGTATCGACATCGTGGTGCCACCGGACGGGAGCGTCGCGATCTTGCCCGAAGAGGGTGAATGTTGGAGCCACCCGATGATGTACTCGAGCCACTTCGGGTCGAGATTCTCATACTTCTCGAACCCGTAGATCGTGCCAGCCGGGTCGACGCCGCCGTGGAAAACGACGTCGTCGAGGAACTCCTCGATGAGCTTCAACACGCCGTCGATGTCGATGTCGGGACGCGCGCCGCCAGTCGGCTTCGCGGTGTTCTCCATCGTCCAGAGAGCGATCATGTTGTGGAGGTCGTGGTCAGACCCTCCACCCGACTCGCACTTGGACATCGCGGCAAACGCGTTCTTCGCCGCCTCGATCTCTGACTCGGGCGCCGACTCGAGGAATCCAAAGATGGCGATTGCCAGGTCCTCGATCTCGGTCCGTAGATCGTTCAGGTAACCGTCTGGGTACGCCATCAATCCTCCTCGTGCCCATCGTGAAAGTAGTACGAAGAGTGGCGGCTCGACTGCGGAGAGGGTAGAAGGGTGGGTGTGGATGCCACGCTGGACGCCACCGCGCTCGTCGGAGCACGCCAGTGACTGGCCTGACCGCCCGGTCTGTGTCGTTTCTCAAACCCGGCGGCGATTGCCTGACGCGGCACTCATTGCTGGTGACGGCGACGACCGACGACGGTCGACGCGACTTTTCGGCCGCCCGCAGCGTCCGTGGTCTGTATGGAATGCGGTCAGCGCCTCAGTGCAGCGAAATCACGGTCCCTTGACGTCGTCGACGTCTTGGTGGCCCTTCGCGACTCTGGCGGTGTTGTCGATGAAGCGGTGACTCAGCACGGCGTACCCGCGCTCGTTGAGATGAGTGCCGCGTCGCCTGGGAGCCACTTGCGAATCGAACGTCTGGCAACGCATGCACCGTCACTGGGTGGACGAACGCGATGACGATTCTC
>CAXMZV010000342.1:0-5091 GCA_964199985.1 Candidatus Ilumatobacter isfjordensis
CCTGGGGCATGTAGCCAATGCGGGTTCGAGCCGTGTCGTCGATGGCGGACCCGGCCCACGTGATCATGCCGCGGTCGGGGCTGGCCATCCCGAGTATTGCTCGCATCGTGGTGGTCTTGCCCGAACCGTTCGGGCCGAGAAAGCCGATCAGGGCACCACGGGGCACGGCGAGGTCAAGCCCGTCGACGGCAACTACCGATCCATAGCGCTTGGCGAGATCGGTGATCCGCAGGCCCTCTGACCCGGAGGAGGACAGGCTCATGACTGCACCGTCGCTGAGCGTAGATCCGCTGGGTCGGGGGTGGCCCCGCTGTTGTACGAGCGTTGGTTCGGTCATGGCTGTTCTCCGGGTGTTGCTTCTGGTGTTGCTTCGGTGGATGGGTGTTGGTGCGGCCGGGTGAGGGGTGCCGCGGCGCAGCGACTACCCGGTGTAACTCTTGGAGGGGTGGCGGGCGCCTCGACGATCGGAGCTTCTGGTCGACGACATTGCTGCCAAGACCATGTCATCGAACGAACGGCGCTCTACGTGGAGGACAAGGATTGATCGTCGACCAAGCCCGCAAGGATTTTCAGTTCCTGAACATGGCCGGCAAACGCTTTGCGGCCTGAGGTCGTCAAGGACGCCCACATACGCTGCCGTCCACTGACGGCGCCCTTGCGGAACGTGACGTAGCCGACGTCTTCGAGTTGCTTGAGATGTTTGGAGAGGACGGAGTCGCTGACACCCAATTCGTCGCGCAACACCTGGAACTCGGCCTCCTGCAAAGGAGCGAGAAATGCGCAGATCTGTAGCCGGTTGGGTGCGTGGATCACACTGTCGAACTTCGCCTTGTTCATCGCTGAGCGCTGTCGTCGGCCTTTGGTAGGTAGCGGCGCCTGTCGCTTTCATTCAAGAGGAAAAGTGTGACGCCAGCGATCAGTCCAGTCACCAGCGGCACCCATGCGAGGTCGTAGGTGCGTCGGATGATGATCCCGCCGAAAAAGAGTGCCAGTAGGAACACGATCAAGGCGGTGGCCGCAGCAATACCGGTTCGCGTGTCTGGAACGGCTTTACCCAGCACGCCGGTTTTGTCGCGACTGGAAGCCACAAACAGCGCCGTGCCAAGCGCAAGGACCAGAGCAGGCATACTGCCAGGGTCTTCCTGAGCGTAGAGTCCGAACCCGATTGCCACGATGGCGGGTATTCCGATGCCGTACCAGCGTGTTGGTACGGCACGCCTGAGCCCGGCGCCGCGCATCTTCTCTACCGTGTCGAGTGCGGCTTGGGCCTCGTCAGTCTGAATTGCGTCGTTTGCAGTCATTCTTGTCTCTTGTCTCTTTCCATCTCGGAAAGACAAGACTACGCACGTCTTTCCATGTTGGCAACTCGTTTCTTTCCATCATGGAAAGTAATTGACGGCGCGGTCGCCAGCGAGCACGATGAGGTCGCCGACCTGCAGCTTCGCCGACAAGGCAAGAGCTCTTGAGTCGAGGCCGCTGCCCCGCCCCAACGACTGGATGTACTCAACAGGTGCGGTGACCTCGTCATCAGCCAACCTCGAGCAAAGCCTGCATGCCCTGCGCTCGGTGGTCGCCAATCGAACAGAACAAGTCGAGTTGCCCGGCCGCGAGTTCGGCACCGTCGATCTCGATGACGGACCACCGGCCGGCCGGCACGTACACCTCAAGATCGATGGCCTCGATGGCCTCGATGGTGATCGTGTGCGGCAGGTCGCTCGGGTTGACGACCTTGGCTCGGTAGATGTCGCCCTCTTGGAGAGAGACGATCGGTGGGTCGTACCCGAAGTTCAGCATTTCGATGACCGGGAGGGCGTCGAGTTCTTCGGTTGAGAGGTCACCGCCGAAGCCTGGCTGCGGGGCAAGGGCAGAGAACAGCGGGACCAGCCCAACGCCCAACACCAGTCCAACCGCGAGACCCCCGATCGCTCGCCGAGAATCGATCTCGCCAATCAGCACAAGAACGGAAGCGGCGAGCGTGCAGCCCATTGCGAGGAGCGACCCGATCGCCCACAAGCGCCACAGCGGTTCGTCGATGGAGCTCAGGTTGAAGGAAAAGTACAGAACGTTCGCGGGCTGGAAGAATGCGAGCGCCAGGAGCAGCACAACTCCGGCACCAATGCGCGAGCCCGCAATCAGAGCCGCCACGGCGATCGCAAGAACCACGAAGATCTGCAACAGCAAGGGGTCCGGGCTCGGCAGCAGCGCTCGGATCAAGAACAAGACCGTCAGCGCCAACGGGCCAACGGAAAGGAGTAATCGTCGGGCGTTCATGCCCCAACGGCCATGACGACTGCGAGGGAGTCCTCGAGAGGAGTTGTTGGTGGCCTCGGAAGTTGTCGATTGTTGGGACATGTTGATGCTCCTGTGAAGAAATGGTGCTGCTGACGAGAGCACTGCTCTCGATAGAGAGCATGGAACACTAAACGGAGAAGAAAAGCAAGAGCACTGCTCCGTTTTCTGTCGCGCTGACGCCCACTCGACAACCCGAACCTTGGCGATCCCTGCGGCATCCAGTACCCGACGTCGACGTTCAATCGACTTGACCGCTCACACTCAGCTCATTAGGCTTTAAACTAACGTAATTAGTTAATCGAGGGAGCGCTCATGACAACACAACAACTCAGCCTGACCGACGGCACGATTGCCTACGACGACACCGGCGGCGACGACCCGCTGATCGTCATGCTCCCTGGCGCCGGCAACGTACGCGACGAATACCGGTACATGGCACCCGTGCTCGCCGCGAGTGGCGCCCGTGTGGTGACCGCGGATCTGCGCGGTCATGGCGAATCGTCGGCAGGCTGGCCGGCGTATGGAATGGTCGAGACAGCAGCAGACCTCGTCGCACTTCTCGATCACCTTGACGCGGGCTCGGCAACCGTGGTCGCGACGTCGTTCGCTCCCACCGCAGCACTCTGGGCAGCCGCCGACCACCCGGAATTGATCAGCAAACTGGTGCTCATCAGCGCCCATCTTGAGGCGGCGCCGATCTGGCAACGAATCCCATTCAGCCTGATGCTTCGCGGGCCCTTCGCAGGGAAGCTCTGGGCCAGCCAGTTCCGCAAATGGCATCCAGGCGCACCGCCAGCAGATCTCGATGAGCAAGCTGACCGGCTTGCCGACATGTTGAGCGACCCACAGCGACGTCGCGCCGCGCGTGAGACGCTGGTTGCTCATCGCGACGGCCTGGAGGCGCGCATCGAACAGGTCGACACGCCGACCCTTGTCGTGATGGGCGGAGCTGACTCGCACTTCAAGGATCCGACCGCGGAGGGCGAGTCGATCGCAGCTCAGACCGGTGGCTCGCTCCACGTTGTCCCCGGCGCTGGCCATTACCCACATGTCGAGTTTCCCGATGACGTCGGCGCCGCCATCAAGGACTTCCTCTCTCCTGCACCAACGTGAGTGGGAGAAAGAGGCTCACGGAGAAGGACGTCGTGGACGCTGCTGCAGCGTTGGTTGAGGGGGAGGGCACCTCTGCTCTCACGCTGACTCGGGTCGCCCGGGAACTGAACATCAAACCCCCGTCGCTCTACAACCACGTGGCCGGACTCGAGACTCTCCGTCGCCACGTCGCCCTCCAAGCGACCGAAGATCTCGGTGCTCGGCTCGGCGCAGCAGCCATGGGCAGGGCCGGACGCAGCGCGCTCCACGCCATTGCAGCAGAGTTCCGCACCTACGTCGCCAACCATCCCGGCCTCTACGAACTCTCGGCCCAGGCTCGACCCGACGACGAGGAGTTCAGCCGAGCCGCCATGCGGTCAACCGAACCCGTCATCGCCATCCTGCGCAGCTACGACCTCGACGCCGACGACACGATTCATGCAGCCCGATCGATACGGGCGGCGCTTCACGGATTCGTGTCGCTCGAAATCATGGGCGGGTTCGGACTCGACGTCGATATCGACCAATCATTCGAATGGCTCGTCGAAAGTCTCGCCGACACGCTCGACATGCCGAAAGCAAGCGACCACGAAAACTGATCAGTCAACGATCCTCACCGAGACACGGCTGGCGGAGCAGGCTGGCCATTTAGCGTCGACGAGGAGCGCAGCCGGGTGGGCGAGGGTGGTGAGTCTTTGGCGGTCCGCGAACCGGCCAGCCGGACCCGCTCTTGATCGGCACTTCATCCGCACCTGGAGGTGATCAGAATGTCGCCGATCGCCGTGGTAGTTGAGGTTCCCTCTCCAAGACGTCGGTTGCTGAGTTTGGGCCGGTGGCCGCAGAGTCGTTTCGTCCGTCGACGCCAGCGATACCGGCTTTCTGGCCTTCCACCAGCATGTGTCATTGCTGGTCGCGCGAGTTTGAGAGTTGGGGAGTCAGATTGAGGATCGCCACCAGTTGTCGATGGCGGCATAGACGGCGTCGTTGTGGGCAAGCGCGATGTGGGTTGTCTTGGGGAACAGGCGCGTCGCGGCGCCCGGGATGAGCTCGCCTTGGTCGGCGCCGTCGACGAGACCGGCGGCGCTCGATGAGGTGACGAGCGCGTCTCCGATGATCCTGGCCAGCGGGTGCTCGGGATCGGCGGTCACGGTCCCGGCGACCACAAGGTGATCTGCACGTCGCAGACGGTGCACCCGATGGGGCTGTGTGCGCACGCGAGCATCGGGGTCCTGCTCGAGCCAGTCCTCATCGACGATGTTTCCGAATCGGAGATCCTTGATGCCGGCGCTGCGGCTGTCGAGCCCGAGGCCGACCAATCGCGCGGTGGGAACGGGCAGCGACCACAGCGTCGAGCTTGCGACGTTGACGAAAGCCTCGAGCGGCGCGCCGGTGTTGGGCACGCCAACCAGCACCACTCGCCGCACTTTGGTCGTCCATCGTCGGCCGATCGGTAGATGCCGGCCTCTCGGTCGCACGGTGCGCGCGTAGTAGCACGCCGAACGAATGACGAGCCCGCCCATGCTGTGACCAATGAGGTTGATCTCCTGGACCCGAACCGGCCAGGCCTGCACGAGCCGGTTCAACAGCTGAGCCCGTTCGCGACCGTTGGCGGAGACGCGTCGGCCGGTGTTGTAGCGCAGCGACAGCGGGGTGACGCCATAGGTGTCGGCGAGCAAGGTTCCATATGTCGTTGATGCGTCGTCGGGG
>CAXMZV010000343.1:0-5090 GCA_964199985.1 Candidatus Ilumatobacter isfjordensis
GATGTCGGGGTCGCCCGCAAAACCGCCGGGCTGATCGCGCTGATCAGCCGTGAAGCCGGCAGGGACATCAGCCGACGGATCGACAGGCAGATCTGCCTCGTCGGGGAGGATCGGATCGTCGTAGAGCGGCTCGCCAGCTTCATCGAGGCGGTACCAGATCGGGATCGGAACGCCGAAGAAGCGCTGGCGTGACACGAGCCAATCGCTGTTCAGGCCGTCGACCCAGTTCTCGTAGCGATGTCGCATGTGCTCGGGGTGCCACGTCACGTCACCACTCCGGGCGACGAGCGCTGCGCGCAGGTCGGTGTCCTTGCCGCCGTTGCGGATGTACCACTGGCGCGACGACACCACTTCGAGTGGTCGGTCGCCCCGTTCGTAGAACTTGACGTCGTGGTCGATTTTGCGGGGTTCGCCGATCAACGCGCCCGACTCGGTGATCTCTTCGACCACGATGCGCTGTGCCTGGTTCGGGTACTTCCCAACGATCGAGCCATACGCATCGACGTCCACGCCGTCAGGCGCGTCAGGGAGGATGCGGCCGTCGCGACCGATGATGACGCGCAGGCCGAGCCCAAGTTCGCGCCACCAGGTGACGTCGGTGGTGTCGCCGAACGTACAGATCATCGCGATGCCGGTGCCCTTGTCAGGCTGCGCCAATTCGTGGGCCCGGATCTCGACTTCTTGGCCGTAGAGCGGCACGATCACCTTGGTACCGAAGTGCGGCTTGAAGCGCTCGTCATCCGGATGTGCGACCAGGGAAACGCAGGCGGCGAGGAGCTCGGGGCGCGTCGTGTCGATCTCGATGGAGCCGGATCCGTCGGACTTCTGGAACGCGATCTGGTGATAGGCGGCAGGGCGTGACTTGTCGACGATCTCGGCCTGTGCGACGGCGGTGCGGAAGTCGATGTCCCACAGCGTCGGCGCTTCCTGGGTGTAGGCCTCGCCGCGCTGCACGTTGCGGATGAAGGCGCGCTGGCTGATGCGACGGGACCGTTCGTCGATGGTCGCGTACTTCAACGACCAGTCGACCGAGAGACCAAGCCGGCGGAACAAGCCTTCGAAGAGCTTCTCGTCGATCTCGACGAGTTCGTCACAGAGTTCGAGGAAGTTCGGCCGGCTGATCGGCACCGCCTGATGCTTCTTCGGCGGGTCGCCGCGGAATGGCGGCTCAAAACTGCCTTCGTACGCGACGCTTGGGTCACATCGCACCCCCGTAGTACGCCTGCACGCGGCGCTCGGTCGGCAGACCGTTGTCGTCCCACCCCATGGGGTAGAAGACGTTCTTGCCGGCCATTCGCTGATAACGGGCCACGGTGTCGGTGTGGGTGTAGCTGAACACGTGGCCGACGTGCAGCGAACCGCTGACCGTGGGCGGTGGTGTGTCGATGGAGAAGACGTCGCCGCGAACTGCTGACCGGTCGAATGAGTACGTGCCATCGGCGGCCCACTGGTCGGCCCAGCGGGTCTCGATGCCGTCGAGTGTCGGCTTGTCAGGAATGTTCGCCATAAGGAGACCAGGCTACCGAGGACCGATGCAGCTCAAGATGAGGTTTCGCCGCCCGGCGTAGCCGTCCGGTCGCAGGTGGAGGCCATCGTTTGCCAGCCACTCCGGATGGGCGAGGATGAGGCTCCGCCACGGACACACGCCGAGGCGATCTTCAGCGTCGAGGGTGTCGAGGAGTGCGTTGAATGCGACGGAGCGGCCTGCGAGGCGTTCGAGCGACACGTCGACCCACACGATCCTCGCTGTCGGGTTGATCGCTCTGATCGAGTCGATCAGGGAGGTCACCGATCTCCGCCACGCAGCCACGGTCGTGCCGTTCGAGTTGAAAATGTCGTTGGTGCCGAGCCCGACGACGACCGTGTCGGATCGGGAGATCGCGGTGGCCAGCGATGGCAGTAAGGCTTTCGCCCGCGGGATGCTGAGAGCGATGCGGACAGCTGATACAGCATCGACGCCCTCCGCGGCGAGTACCTGCAACAATGACGGCCCGGTGATGTAGCGGCTGTCCACGACGCCCACCATCAAACTGTCACCCAGCACGAACACGGACCTGGTGACATCGGGCGGGTCGAGTCGGACGGCTGGAGCGTACGCACTGCCGATGTCGAGGCTGCGCAGGGCCGCTCCCTCCGCCTCGTACCTCTGCCCGACTGAACCGGTGAGGACCGCAGCTGCGATCAGCAGGATGCTCGCAACGACCTGGCGGTAGCGTCTCGAGGCGAGGCCTGCGATCACTGGTCACTCACTCCGCCCAGGGTACCGGAGGTGAATCGAGCAGATCGGTGCAATCTCACAGCAAACCTGGCGCGAGTGAGTGTCGAGGCCGGTCGTAGAATCGATGGTGTGCTGCACCTGTATGACACCGCATCCCGCTCGACGCGTGAGCTGGCTCTTCGTGAGCCGGGCAAGGTCAGCATCTACCTGTGCGGACCGACCGTCTACGGGCCCGCCCACCTCGGCCACGGGCGCGCCACGCTGAGCTACGACATTCTCCGTCGCTACCTCGAGTGGACCGGGCTCGACGTGCGCCTCGTGTCGAACATCACCGACATTGACGACCAGATCATCAAGCGCGCCAACAACGAAGGCCGCCCGTGGAAGGACATCACCACGAAGTGCGAGGCGATGTGGTTCAAAGCAATGGACGGCATCAACGTCTTGCGCCCGACCGAGAGCCCGCGGGCGACCGAGTACGTCGATGGCATGGTCAGCATGATCGGCGAACTCGTCGACATGGATAAGGCCTATGCGACGGACGACGGCGTGTACATGGACGTCGAGTCGGTTGATGACTACGGCGCCCTCGCGTTCCAGACGCTCGACGACATGAAGGCTGGCGGCGGCGACCGTGTGGTGCTCGGTGCCGACCAGAAGCGCCACCCGGCCGACTTCGTGCTGTGGAAGTTCTCCAAGCCGGGCGAGCCTGCGTGGCCGTCACCATGGGGTGAGGGTCGACCCGGTTGGCACAGCGAGTGCACCGTCATGGCCCTGGACCTGCTCGGAGAGGGCTTCGATCTGCACTGCGGCGGCCAGGACCTCCGCTTCCCGCACCACGAGAATGAGCGGGCCCAGGCTGTTGCGCTCGGCAAGACCTTTGCCAACCACTGGATGCACCATGCCTTCATCGTCGACGGCGAGGGCGAGAAGATGTCTAAGTCGATCGGCAACGTCTCGAACCTGCTCGACCTGATCGAGCACTACGACCAGCGCGCCTACCGCCTGGTGCTGCTGCAGTCCCACTACCGCAGCCCGGTGAAGCTTGGCCAGGCGACGATCGACGCTGCAGTGAGTGCGCTGGCCGGCCTCGACGGTTTTGCATCACGCACCGTTGGCCTGACCGGCGAGCCGGACACGGAGATCTTGGACGCGTTTCGAGCGGCGATGGAGGACGACCTCGACACTCCCAAGGTAATGGCGCTCGTCTTCGACACCGTTCGTCGTGTCAACGTCGGCCTCGAAGCCGGAGACGACGTAAGCGGCCTCGTCGCTGCCGTCCACGAGGTCTGCGGAGCCCTCGGCCTCGAACTGTCTGCCGGCTCGGACGTTCCCGACGACGTGGCGGCGAAGGCCGCTGCGCTCGACCAGGCGCGTGCTGACAAGGACTACGCGGCGGCCGATGCCCTGCGTGACGAGTTGCAGGCCGGCGGCTGGATTGTCGAGACCACCAAGGACGGCACCTCCGTCCGCAAGTAAACGTCGAGCTGCTTCGCAGGTCAGCTTGGTGTCAGAGCGGCAGGCGGAACTTGACGGTGACGCCGCTGACCGCAACGCGGGCGTCGGGTGAGGTGCACTCGACGTAGTACTGGGCGCCGTCGTTCAGAGACTGGTTGCCGAGTGTGGTCGTGATCTTCTGGGGGAGGGTGCTCTGGCCTGAGGTCGATCCGCTCTCGGGAGAAATCAACGCTTCGCGGGTTTGCAGTACATGGATGCCAACTTCGCAGCGGCCGTCGAAGTCGGCGCTGTTGTCATAGATGTAGCTGGTGAAGGAATCGAGGATCGCGAGTTCCGGGATGTCGAGGCTGCAGATCAGGGACTCGTTGCCGGCGGTGCCGCGGACGCCAGCGCTGCCTTCGTAGCCGGCGCTGCTGTTCGCGGGGAAGAAGTCAGGCGCAGTGCAGGTGGCGCTGGCTGACGCGAACTGATCGACCTCGGCCTTGGTGTAGTAGCGGTCGTCGTGGTTGTGGTTCTCGTAGTAGCCGACGACGTCGACGATGACGTCAACGGTGCCGGCGAGGTTGTAGGCCTCGAAGGTGTTCGTTCCGGACAACCCGACGGTCACGGCGTTCGGGGTGGGGGGCTGACCGGGTGCCGGGTTCAGCGACGACGATGTTGTGGGTCGCGATCCGTCAGACCAGAACGTCAGGAAGGTCTGTGCGCTCGCGTCGACAGCGGTGACGTTGAGGAGGAGTGACGATGCCGCGGCGGGGATCTTGCCAGTGCAGGGCACTCCGCCCTGTTGGGCGTTGAAGGTGTGCGTCTCGTCGGCTCGGAGGGGAAGGTTGCGTGGCCCGACGTTGTTGCTGCCGGAGCGCGTGTCGGCAAGCCGGCACGAGTCGATCGACAGGAGCACGGGCTTGTCGCCGGCGCTGATGTCAGCGCGAGCGATGTTGACCCCGCCGACGCCAGCTGCACCGAGGGTGATGGCGACGGCCGCGCCGAGCGCGGCCCAACGCGTTCTGATCCCGGAAGTCGCCGAAGCAGATCGCGAGAGTTGGGTCCGGTTGGTCGCGTGGAGCATGTCGCCAGCATCCCAAACCCGGTGGCTCAGGCGGAATGGTGCCCGGGGACGCCTTCACGGTGGTGCAGGCACTACTGCCCGGGCATCGGGAGTGTTTCAGGACACTTTCGACAGGCCCGTCGAGGGTGAACATCGTGTTGCTGCTCGGTGAGGATCTCGTGCTGTATCGGTCGCTCGACGGGACGCCGGGTCTGCTTGAACCGCGCTGCTGTCATCGCGGCACCAGCCTGTTCTTCGGCCGAGTCGAGGAAGATTGCATCCGATGCCCCTACCACGGGTGGGCGTTCAGCGCCGACGGCACGTGTGTCGACCAGCCGTGCGAACCGGCCCGTGGTGTGAAGGAGGGTC
>CAXMZV010000344.1:0-5079 GCA_964199985.1 Candidatus Ilumatobacter isfjordensis
CGTTCCTTGCGTCGAGCCGCAACCAGTGCGCCGTCGTTGTGGCGGTGCGGTTTGTCATCGTTGACCGCAAGCACATCGGGGTCGGCGACCAGCACGTTGCCGCGCTCGACGAGCCACATCTCGGAACCTTCAGCTCGACGGGCGTGGGTCTCGCGGGCGTACATCACTGCCATCTCGGGGTCGGGGGCATCGAGCGATCCGGCATGGCGAAACTCGTCGCGCCCTGCCTTCTTGAGGAACACCTCGTAGGTCTTCACGACCGCAGCACCGTGACGATTGTGATGCTCATCGCATCACCGTGACGATTGTGATGCTCATCGCATCACCGTGACGATCGTGATGCTCATCGCATCACCTCGACCGGATTACGGCACGACGGACACCAGGCCACGGAGCGGCAACGCGTCGGCCCAGCCATCGCCTGGTCGACCACGGCATCGGAGCCACACACCGGGCAGAGCAAGCTGCCGTCCTTGCGCCGAAGCACCACGGTGTAGTCGTCGGCGAGGCGCGATTGTGCGGGGGCGGTCAGCCGAGTGCTGTCCCACACCGGGCCGGCGAGCCAAGCGACCTCACAGCGATCGATGACGTCGAGGGACTCGACCGACCGACGGACATCGCGGGCGATCATGTCGAGCGCCGGGCAGCCACTGAAGGTCGGAATCAAGCCGACATGGGCCACCGCACCCTCGAGGTCGTCTTCGGTCACGAATTCGACTCGGATCGACTCGAGCAACCCGAGATCGACGATCGACACATCGGGATATTCGGGGTCGTTGACCGCGGCCACCGCAGCGCGTACCGCACATTCGACGGACAGATCGCCCGCCGTGATCGTTCCATCGAGACTCATTGAGCCACCTCGAGTGCGTCGCGGACCCACGCCGTGTCAGCCCAGTTGGCGGCGGCGGTGGCGATGCGCCGCTTCGAATCCGGGCCGCCTTGACGCATCGTCGCCTTCAGTGGTTCCCAGTCGATCGTGCCCGCACGCCAGACCCCGTCAGCGTCCTGGCGGAGCTCGGGGTCGGGAATCTCGAACCCGTAGCCGTGCAGCAGCGGCACGTACTTCTGGACGTACGCCTGGCGGAGATCTTCATTGCGTTGCGACTTGATCTTCCAGCGGATCAGCGGGTCGGCATCACCTGGAGGCGAGTCAGGACCGAACAACTGAACGGCGGGCCACCACCACCGGTCGAGCGCTGCCTGGAACATCTCGTGTTGTGTGGGCGTCCCCGTGGCGAGGCGCAACAACATCTCCTCACCGTGACGCATGTGAAAACCCTCCTCGGCGACGATGCGCTTCAGCACCCGCTTGTACGGGCCGTAGGTGCACTCAGCAAACACGGCACGCTGGCTCGCGAACGCTGCAGCATCGACGAGGAAGGCAATCGCCACCTGATCGGCCCACGTGACCGCTTGGTAGTGAAACACGTTGTGGAACCGTGAGCGGCCTTCGAAAAGCTGTTCGAGCATCTCGGTTCGAGTCTTGACGCCCATGTCGGCCGCCACCATGTAGAGCAGGTGCGCGTGTCCGATCTCGTCCTGAGTCTTCGCGAGGAAGATCTGCTTCAGGCGCAGCCCCGGCGCATGCGGGATCCAGTCGCGTTCGGTGAGCCCGCCCATCAGCTCCGAGTTCGCATGGAACTCGATGAATCGGAACACCTCGTCGCGGTATTCCGTCGGCATGTCGTCTCCTGGCTCGACCATGCCACCACCGTCGATGAACGCCTGGAAGTCATCGAGATCGGACCACGATCGACCGCGTCGAGTTGGTGGGTCAGCGAGTGTGTGCATGCAACAGTCCCCCTCGAACCGATGTCGTCAGCGCCTCAGTGTAGATGATTCTCTGAGATCGTCAAGCCCTTAACGATCTTCTGGGTGGCCGGGCTCTTGATCATCGTCCAGGCGCACCCTGAGCAGCTTGCGCAATGTTGCCGTGAAGGCGGTCAACTCCGCCTCATCCAGCACGCCGAACAGTTGCCGCTCGCGACGATGTTGGCCGCCGTAGGCCAGACGGAGCTTGTCGACACCTGCGTCGGTCACCGTCACGCGGGCGAGGCGCCCATCGGCCTGATCTCGTTGGCGCAGCGCCAACTCCTCGCGCTCCAACGTCGTGACGACACCGGAGACAGCGGCACGCGAAACACCCGAGAGTCGTGCAATGTCACGCACTTCCAGCGACCCGAAGACCCACACCGTGAACAGGACCCGGAAGCCTGCCATGGACAACCCGAGCGGCCGATGCACCTCGGTGTCGAAGTCTCCAATCGTGCGCGTTGCCAACCGAAAGAGGTCGAACGACGCCGCAAAGCTGTCGAGATCGAACTCGCCACCGGAGTCGCCCGCGACGTCGTCACCGAGCTCGGCGACCCGCTCCGTCGCCCGTTGTTCGAATTCGTCAGGCATCGAGCACCGGCCCGCCGAGTGTGAGCGTCTGCCCGCGCACCAGCGCGACGGTGTCGCCATCACCGTTGGTCACCGTGATGTCGTGCACCGTGTTGCGACCTCGTTGGGCAACAGCACGTGAGGTCGCCACGAGGTGATCGCCGACGCGGGCGATCGATACCCACTCGATCGATGCCGTCGTCGACAGCGTGCGCTCGTTGCCGGCGTTGGATGCATGTGCCATCGCCGTGTCGGCCAACGTGAAGAGCAGTCCGCCGTGGCATACACCGAGACCATTGGTCATGCGCTCCTCGACCGTCATCGATACCACCGCCAACCCGACTTCGGCGTGCGTGATCTCGATGCCCAGCTCTCTGGCCACCTGATCGCGCTGATGCATGGCTGCTGAGGCGTCGGTCATGCCAGCGCACCCTAGTTTCGACATCGCTCCGCGAGATGTGCGCATCTCGCACCTGCTCCCGCCAGAATCAACGAGTGCTTCACGAATCTCGACGACACCTGTTCCGTTTCCCCGTGCTCATCGGCGTGCTGGGGTGCCTCGCGGCCTGCACCTCCGACTCCGATGGTGCTGCCCCGGCGAACGCCGAACCAACCGAATCGGTGCTGGTGACCGACGCCCCCGCGGACGTTCCGGTTACCGACGACACCGACCAAGCGTCGCCGACCGACCCGCCGGTTGACACCGCGGCGCCCGCCTCGACAGTCAATGCGATGACCGTGGTCGACAACCCGAACAATGTTCTGAGCGCACAACTCGAATTCGAACTCGACCAGGCGGCGATCATCACCGTCACCGCCGTCTCGGGCGATCACACCGTCGAGGTTCCGCCCACGGCGACGCCGCAGAACAGCGTGACGATCCCGATGGTCGGCATGCGGAGCGATCGAACCTACGAAATCTCCGCGCAACTGTCCGACGCCGACGGCGTCGAACTCGGCGCGCTCGACGCCCCGTTCACCACGGGATCGATTCCCGATCGATTCGTGCCCTTCGACTTCGAGTCCGACCCGTCTCGAACCTCGCCCGGCTACACCATCGTCGAGATGGTGGAACTCCGCGACCCCGCCAGCATCACCCCAGCGCGTCCGTTCGACGAGTTCCAGTACCTCATCGCCCTCGACAGCGACGGCGAGATCGTCTGGTACTACGAAAACGGCCCGGTCATCGGCGGTGTCGAACAGACCGACGATGGCACCTTCACCTCGTACTACTGGCCCAACGGCATCCGCGAGTTCGACATGCTCGGCAACGAGGTCGGCGACTGGATTGCGCCGCTCGAGGCCGGAGTCGTCGCCGAGGCACCCGAGCCAAACACCTCGACCCCGGGCATCGATGCCATCGACCCCGTGCCGCTCGTGTCGGACACCTTCGAGTTGATCCATCACGAAGCCCAGAGCACCGTTGACGGCAACTACCTCACGCTGTCCACGACCAACCACGACCTGACCGACGAGCAGCGCTCGCGCCTCTGCCCTGGCGACGACCAGCCCTTCACGGTGCTGAGCGACGTCGCTGTCGAGTTCAACCCAGAAGGTGACGTGCTGCGGACGTGGGACCTGTGGGACGCGATCGACGTCGACGAGGTGCCCGGCGACGAGATGTGCAACGAGATTTTCGAAATCAACGGAGCGCGCGACTGGATGCACGCGAACGCCGTGGTCTACGACCCTGAACGCGACGCAGTCATCTTCTCGGCGCGACACACGAGCCAGGTCGTCGCGATGGCGCACGGCGACGAACTCGGCCCGCAGACCGAACTCATCTGGACCTTCGGTGACAACGGGACGCTGCCGCTCACCGGCGACGGCCCTCGGTATCAGCACGCCGTCGAGGTGCAAGCCGACGGCTCGATCCTGCTCTACGACAACGGCAACGGTCGGCCGGGAACAGATCCGACCGACCCCGAGAACCCGCCCTACAGCCGGGCCGTCCTCTACGACGTCGACGACCGCAGCGATGACCCCGCCGACTGGCAAGTCACCCAGCTCTGGGAGCACCGCGCCGACGACATCGACGGCCAGCCGCTGTTCGCACCATTCATCGGCGATGCCGACCGCGTCAGCAACGGCAATGTCCTCATCACCCACGGCGGTGCCGACTTCATGAATCCCACGAGCTTCCTCCACACGCGCATCATCGAAGTCGTGCCGGACGGAACCTCCGGTGGCGACATCGTGTGGCGGTTGGACGCTGGTGCGCCTGGTCAATTCGTCGCCACCTATCGCGCCGAGCGCATCGAGTCGTTCTATGTCGGTCCAGAATGGGCAACGGTCGGCTGATCGAGGCCGCGGCCACTCGTCCTACGGTGACGAGATGAGCACCGACATCCGACCGTTCACGATCCACGTCAGCGACGAAATTCTCGAGGACCTCCGATCACGGCTGCGCAACACCCGTTGGCCCGAGCGCGAGTTGGTGGACGATTGGTCGCAGGGAACACCGCTCGCCTACGTCCAGGAGGTCTGCGACTACTGGGCGGAGCGGTACGACTGGCGAGCCCGTGAAGCAGCGCTGAACCGTTTCGACCAATTCGTCACCACCATCGACGGGCTCGACATCCATTTCGTCCACCAGCGGTCACCGCATCCCGACGCCACTCCCCTGCTGCTCACCCACGGATGGCCAGGCTCCATCGTCGAGTTCCACAAGGTGATCGAGCCGCTGACCGACCC
>CAXMZV010000345.1:0-5059 GCA_964199985.1 Candidatus Ilumatobacter isfjordensis
GGAATACCTGCTCGACAAGCGGGTGAAGGGCCTCGTCAAACACATCGTCTTTCCATGCCCGACGCCGACGTCGAAGGGGATCTTGGTCATCCCGACGTTCGACGGCACGCTGATGGTCGGGCCAACGGCGCACGTCATCGGCGATCGCGACGATACGACCACAACCGCCGAGGGTGCACAAGAAGTGTTCGCTGCAGTGCAACAGCTGGTGCCAGGGATTTCGTCAGGCGATTGCATCGCCGAGTTCGCCGGAGTCCGTGCCGTGTCAGACACCAACGATTTCGTCATCGGACCAACCGCGGTCGACGGATTCGTCAACGCCGCGGGCATCCAATCGCCTGGCCTCACCGCGGCGCCGGCCATCGCCAACCTCGTACGCGCGACACTCGTCAAGCAGGGGCTCAAGGTCTCACCAAACGACCTTCCCGTCGCTCCGATGCGCCCGCTGGCACCGGTCCGTTCGTTGGACCGGTCCAGCCAGGCTGAGCGCGCCGAGCACGACCCATCGTTCGCTCGTGTCATCTGCCGGTGCGAACTCGTCACCGAGGGAGAGATCGTCGACGCCATCAATCGCGGCGGCCACACCCTCGACGGCATCAAATTCCGGACGCGAGCCGGCATGGGCCGCTGCCAGGGCGGCTTCTGCACATGGCGCGTGATGGAGTTGATCGCACGCGAACTCGACATCCCGTTGAGCGAGGTCACGAAGCGGGGTGGCGACTCGTGGGTCGTCCTCGACCGCTCCGACGAGGAGTTGCCGGTCGAGGCCTCGACATGATCAGTTCCTCACCGAAACGCCTCCGCCCGCACTATGACGTTGCCGTGGTCGGCGCAGGCCCGGCCGGCTTGGCAGCAGCCAGAGGAGCGCTCGACCGGGGTGCCGATTCAGTGCTGCTGATCGATCGGGAGATCGAGACCGGCGGCATCCTCAACCAGTGCATCCATACCGGATTCGGCCTGCACACCTTCGGCGAGGAACTCACCGGCCCGGAGTTCGCGCACCGTTCGTTCGAGCAACTGACCGGTGCGTCCACGGTCCACGACGTCGACGTGCTCACCGAGTCGTACGTGCTCGATCTCACCACCGACGGACTCGCGGTCATGTCCGCACAACACGGCGTCCGGGACATCGACGTGACCGCCACCGTGCTGGCGATGGGCGCTCGCGAGCGCACGCGAGGCGCGATTCGAATACCTGGCTCACGACCCTCTGGGATCATGACCGCAGGGTTGGCGCAGAAGTTCGTGAACGTCTTGGGTCAGCTTCCCGGTCGACGCGTTGCGATTCTCGGTTCCGGCGACATCGGGCTGATCATGGCCAGGCGGCTGACGCTCGAAGGTGTCGAAGTCACCGGCGTCTATGAACTCCTTCCTCATGCCAACGGTCTCAGTCGCAACATCGTGCAATGCCTCCACGACTTCGACATCCCGTTGCACCTCGCGACCACGGTGGTCGAGGTCCATGGCAGCGACCGGGTCACAGGGGTGACGGTGGCTCCGGTGTCCGCTGGCCTCGAACCACAACTCGATCGATCGTGGCACGTTCCCTGCGACACAGTCCTGTTGTCGATCGGACTGATCCCGGAGAACGAGTTGACCCGCACAGTCGGGGCCCAGATCGACCACGTGACCAAAGGGCCCGTCGTGGCGAGCACAATGCAGACGTCTCGACCGGGTGTCTTCGCCGCGGGCAACGTCGTCCACATCCACGACATCGTCGACTACGTGGCCCAGGAGGCCTTGTTGGCCGGGCAGGGTGCCGGCGACTACGTGAGAGGCGCGGCTCCGCCAGCGGACAATGTTCGGCTCATCCCTGGCGAGAACGTGGCATACTGCGTTCCTCACACCATCTCGACCGACCGGGAACACACGGTGTATCTCCGGGTCCGGCGGTCACTGGAGAAGAGCTGGTTGCGGCTCGGAGACGTCTACGAGAAGCGCCTGCGCTACGTCGTGCCCGCTGAGATGGTGTCGGTGAAGGTGCGCCCGAAGTTCCTCGCCGACTTCCACAATGACGCCCTTCGCATCGACATCGTCGCGCGCGACGAGGTGCGACCGTGAGCGACCCCACCGACACCGATCCCACGACGAAGATGCCTGCTGACCCATCGGTCGACACATCGGTCAACGAAGCCACCGGCCGCATCACCTCCTACCTGTGCATTGGGTGCCCGCTCGGGTGCCGGCTCGAAGTCGAAGAGAACGACGAGCATGACATCGTCGAAGTGCGCGGGTTCAGCTGCAAGAAGGGCGAACGGTTCGCGAAGCAGGAACACTTCGATCCTCGACGGATGGTCGCGACGACGGTTGGTGTGCTCGATGGCCGATTCCCTCGGCTTCCGGTCCGCACGGTGACGCCGATTCCGAAGGCCCTCGTGGCTGCGCTGTGTGAGGAGTTGCGCGATGTCAGCGTCGACGCGCCCGTTTCGATCGGCGACGTCGTGCTCCGAGATGCCCTCGGCACCGGTGTCGACATCGTGGCGTCACGCGACATGCCCGTGTCATGACCCGCGACGCGATCTCAATGGGATTGGCCTCGGCGGGTGGCACAGCGGCCAGATATCGCAGAGATCAGAGGGCGTTGGCAAGTTCGGCGAATACTTCGACGCCTGCCTCGGTTTCGGGGAACACGAGTTGGATTCGCAGCTCATCGGTCGTGGCAGTGCGCGCCGCCGTGAACTGCGCGGCGATGGTGATGGTGGGGATGACGGTCCCGTTCACTCGGAGATGTGGGCAAGCAACGAGGCTGGATCCGACCGAGATGGGCCGGGGTGTCCCGGAAAGCGAGTCTCAAGCGTGTTCGATGAGTTCAGCGAGTTCTTCGCTGTCGGTGTGGTTGGACGTGTCTTGACGAAGGCGCGCGAGTCCGTTCCAGGCCACCGCACCCCAATTCTCGATCATGGCTTGGAGGTTCCCACCGAACATCATTCCAACCATGTTGCGCTCACCTGGCTCGAGCATCGCGGTGGACTGTCCCTCGTGGCTCGTCGGTGCTCAGGAGATCTGGGTGACGAGGCGCTTGATCGCGTCAGCGATCGCCTCGGGTCGGTCCTCTTGCAAGAAGTGGCTTGCGTCGTCGAGGCGGGTGGTCGGAACCTTCCCGAGGGCTTCGTGCCAGCGGGCGATGTCCCGCGATGACGGTGATTGACCGGTCGACGAGGTGGGTCCGGACGGCTGGGTAAGCTTGAAGGTTCAGCCACCACGCCGGTTCAGCTTCGCCCCAGCCGTTCATCGCCATCGTGACGAAGTTCGGCCCACCCTCAAAGTAGCCGACCATCACCTTGCGTTCCTGTCCGGTCCGACGCCCTTTTCGAGAACTTGAACCGTCGCGCTTGTACGATTCGTCTCCCATGTCGAATCAGAAGCTGACCCCACTGCAGGAATCCGAAGCGAAGCGGCGCGCAGCAGCCGCTGCGAAGGTCAACAAGAAGCCACGCATCTTCAGCGAGGCCGAAAAGGCCACGCGCAAGGAACGAGTGGGCAAGGCAAAAGACGCACTCGCGCGCTCGGTCGGAACCAAGGGTGATCACGTCACCGCAGGTCGCGCCGCTCTCAAGAAGTACCTGCAGAACATGAATGGGCCGAATCAGCCCGACGATGCACGGTTCGAGATGCTCATCGAGGCACCGTTCAAGGCGCCGCCGAAGAAGCGTGAGAACAACCGCGGATTCTGAGCGGACGGCTTCCCGGCTGTCGTCGGGCCCGACGGATTTGCGCCTGTGAATGGCGCCGAGTCGACAGCACGGGCGGTGCCGTGCCCAGATCGGGGCCGAAGGTCTGCGCATTGGCCTTCCCGCGCACGGCCCTGTTGACCGAGGCTGCGGCTCACGACGCCACCGCTCTTGCAAGTCGGTCCACGTCTCCAGATGTCCGAGTGGGCACGCGAACATTGCGGTGTGACCTGCGTTGCGGTCCGGGCGGACATGGGACCTCGGGCCCTATGGCTGGTGGCGCTCGGGGCGGACGATGGAGCTTGAGACAGATAGGCCGCAAATCAAGGAGTGGAGTCGACATGAAGGCACATCCTGGTGACAAGCTGGTGATCTCCGGTCATAAGGTCGGAGAGCCCAAACGGATTGGTCAGGTGAAGGAAGTTCGTGGAGTCGACGGCAGCCCGCCGTATCGGGTTGAGTGGGATGACACGGGCCGAACCACACTCCTGTTTCCAGGTCCGGACTGCACGATCGAACCATCGGTCGATCATGCAATCAGCGATGGAGTAGGCCGATGAAGGTGCGCGATTTCACGTGGCGCAAGCCCGTCACTATCGAAGTTGACGAGACGGTTTCGGTCGCAGCGCAACGGTTTGCTGATGCTGGTGTTGGCGCGCTCATCGTGATTGATCAGGGTCGACCTGTCGGCATTGTGACCGACAGGGATCTCGTTGTCCGGGGCATGGCTCATCGTGTCGATCCTGAGAGTCGGATTGATGCGCTGATGTCGATGGGTGTGACTGCGCTTGACGCCGAAGAAGATGCCGCCGAGTTGTATGCGGTGTTCGCTCGTGAGGCGATCAGAAGAGTGCCGATTGTCGACCACGACACAGTCGTGGGTGTCGTCAGCATTGATGACGTTCTCGTGTCGACTGCTGGTGAACTTGCGGATCTCACCAAAGTGCTTTCGGCCCAGATCATGTTCCCGCATGCACGAGACGAAGCAGAGACTCCGGTCATCATCGAAAAATAGGATCGCTCGATCGCCGTCCCTGAGACCCCATGATCGGCACGAAGGTGTTGGTCACGAACAGTTCCTCCGTCGCGTCGATCGACAGGTCTTCCACCGGTCCAAACGCGACCACGCTCACATCGCGCCCCTGGTCCGACGGACTCTCCGCCCGGTGTTTCAGACCCGCCTACAATTCGGCTGGTGACAAGCGATTCCGACACCGTCGCCGCCCTCCGTACGGGCGACGAAGACGCGTTTCGAACCGTCGTCACGGCGCTCAATCCTGGCCTCACTCGACTCGCACGGACCTACGTCACTCAAGCGCTCGCGGAAGAAGTTGTGCAGGAGACATGGGCTGCGGTCATCAGATCGATCGACCAGTTCGAGGAACGCT
>CAXMZV010000346.1:0-5054 GCA_964199985.1 Candidatus Ilumatobacter isfjordensis
GAGGCATGCCGCCAACTCGACACGTGACCGATACCGCTACGAAAAGGGCGCACCTGCTGGGCATCCGGCATCACGGCCCGGGATCTGCTCGATCGGTGGTCGCGGCGCTGGACGAGATCCGACCGTCGATCGTCCTGGTCGAAGCGCCTGCGGACGTCCAGTCGGCATTGCGCTGGGTCGGCGACCCCGGCCTCGTGCCGCCAGTGTCGTTGCTCGGCTATGTCGTTGCCGAGCCCGCCCGAGCACTCTTCGCTCCGTTCGCTACCTTCAGTCCGGAGTGGCAGGCCATTGCCTGGGCGAATACGAACGAGATCGAGGTGCGTGCCATCGACCTGCCGATGGCAAACACGTTCGCAGGCGCCGCAGGCGATGATGGCGCCGCTGCTGAGTTGGTGGCCGACGCTGCTCCGCCCGACCCGCTGCGCGCCCTGGCGCTTGCTGCCGGCGACACTGATCCTGAACGCTGGTGGGAGGACGTGATCGAACATCGCGGTGACGGCGCACCCGCCTTCGAAGCGGTTGCCGAGGCGATGGCTGCAGCACGCGAGGGCACGGTCGCCTCGATCGGCGAGGAGCGACGTGAGGCGCACATGCGGCGAGCAATTCGCGCGGCAATCAAGGATGAGCACGAGTCGATTGCCGTGATCTGCGGAGCGTGGCACGTGCCAGCGCTCGACGTCGCTGCACACGCGGTGAAGACCGACACGGCCACGCTGCGCGGGTTGCCGAAGGTCAAGGTGGCAGCGGCCTGGGTGCCGTGGACACACCGCCGGCTCACGCAGGCGTCGGGCTACGGCGCCGGAGTGGCGAGCCCGGGTTGGTATCGACACGTGTTCAACCACCCCGGACCCGACGGTGTGGCCCGGTTCTTCGTCGAGGCGGCCCGCGTGCTGCGCGACCGTGGGCTGTCTGCGTCGCCTGACCACCTGATCGGCGCCACGCGGCTGGCGGACTCACTCGCTGCGATGCGCGGGCGGCCACGCCCCGGCCTGGTCGAGGTGCTCGACGCTGCCGACGCGGTGATGGGTGGTCTCGATCTGGTCCGCAACGAACTCGTCGTCGGCGACGCTCTCGGTTCGGTTCCTGAGCATGCGCCCCAGGTACCGCTCGCACGTGATCTCGCCAAGGCGCAGAAGACGGCGCGCCTCAAACCAGACGCCACAGTGAAGACCGTCGAAGTGGACCTGCGGACGCCGACCGGGTTGCGTAAGTCGCACCTGTTACATCGACTGTTAGCGCTCGGCGTGCCCTGGGGAGTGCCAGAAGAAGGGCGCGGCTCGTCGGGCACGTTCCGTGAGACGTGGCGCGTCGCGTGGGAACCCGAGCTGTCGATCAGGCTCGTCGAGCGATCAGGCTACGGGACCACCGTGGCCTCGGCGGCATCGGCACGGCTCATCGAACGTGGGCGTGAAGCCACTGACCTCACCGGGTTGATCGGCGTGCTCGAAGCAGCACTGTTCGCTGATCTTCCGGAGGCTGTGCAGCCGTGTGTGGAGCGACTCGCGGAGCGCGCTGCGAACGACCCCGACGTCGGGGAGTTGATGGATGTCGCAGTCCCGCTGGCCAACGCGCTCCGGTACGGCGACGTCCGTGGGACCGATGCATCATCGATGCGCACGGTGTTCGACGGCATCGTCGTCCGCATCCTCGCCGGCGCTGGCGTGGCCTGCCGGCAACTCGATGACGATGCTGCCGTCGTAATGGTCGAACGCTTCGCAGGTGTGCAAGCGGCACTGGCAGTGCTCGGCCACCCAGCCCGTGAGCGCGGTTTCCCAACCGTGCTCGAGCAGCTCACGTTCGCCCGGAGCGTTCACGGCCTCGTGCAAGGCCGGGCCACACGGCTGCTGCACGACGGCGGAAGATGGCAGACGATCGATGTCGAACATCGCCTGTCGCAGGCACTGTCGCCCGGCACGCCACCGGCTGTCGGCGCGGCATTCATCGAGGGATTCCTCGCCGGCTCTGGGACCGTGCTGGTCCACGACGCTGACCTGCTCGGTGTGGTCGACCGCTGGCTCTCGTCGTTGACACCGGTTGCCTTTGATGCGGTGCTCGTCCTGCTCCGCCGAACGTTCGGCGGATTCGAAGCAGCCGAGCGGCGCCAGATCATGACGTTGCTGATGGGCCAGATGGCCGCACGAGACGTCGGCTTCGGTGCGGACGTCGATCCTGTTCGCTCGGCTGCGGCGCTCCGTACGGTGCGGCACTTGCTTGGTCTCGCCCCGGCGGACCTGGTTGCTGCGGGCGACGAGGTGACGGCATGACGTCAACGATCGATGACGTGGCCGGATCCCAGGCGTCGCTCCCGCAGGTCTCGGCGTCAGAGCGGCGTCGACGTTGGCGGCTGGTACTCGGCGCGGCGGCTGAAGGAATTGACGACGAGCGGGAGCGCCGTGACGCGTCGGGAGCAACGGGTGACGGTGACGGTGATGGCGTCGGCACGGAGTCAGAGGGAGCGCTCGGCGGCGACGACAAGCACGTTGATGCGGCCCTTGGTGCGCTGTACGACCGTGATGACGCGAGCTCGAACAGCGGTGCGCGCGGTCAGCGACGCGGGGGCCAGCGCTCGGGTGGGCTCGGACGCTCGAAGCCCGGTGTGGTGCGGTGGCTCGGTGACATCCGCACGTACTTCCCGACCCCGATGGTGCAGATCATGCAGCGCGACGCCGTCGAGCGACTCGACTTGAAACAGCTGTTGCTCGAACCCGAGCTGTTGCAGTCGGTCGAGCCCGACATTCACATGGTGACTTTGCTCGTCGAGCTCAACGCGATGTTGCCCGACGAGACTCGAGCAACTGCACGCCAAGTGATTGCCAAGGTGCTTGCCGACATCGAAGCGCGACTGGTCGATCAGACGCGTCAGGCGGTCCGAGGAGCGCTCGCCCGGTCGGCGCGGACGCGTCGTCCACGCCCGGGCGACATTGACTGGAATCACACCATTGCCGCAAACCTGCAGCACTGGTTGCCCGAACATCGCACGGTGGTACCGGAGCGGCTGATTGGCCACGGCCGTCGCCAGCGCAGCCTCGCCAAGGACGTGGTGATCGCGGTCGACCAGTCCGGATCGATGGCTGACAGCGTGGTGTATGCGTCGCTGTTTGGCGGTGTGCTGGCACAGTTGCCGGCGCTGCGCACACGGTTCGTGGCCTTCGACACTGCCGTCACCGACCTGACCGCATTCCTCCACGACCCGGTCGAGGTCCTCTTCGGTGTCCAACTCGGTGGAGGCACCGACATTGCGAATGCGCTCGGCTACTGCCAGCAGTTGATCGAGCGGCCGCGGCACAGCGTGCTGTTCCTCGTGACCGACCTCTACGAAGGCGGCAACGTCGCCACGATGCAACGGCGCGTCGCCGAGATCGCCGCATCAGGCGTGCAGGTCGTGGTGCTACTGGCGTTGAGCGACGAGGGTGCTCCAGCGCATGATCACGCACAGGCCGCCGCGCTCACGGCACTTGGGGCGACCGTGATGGCGACGACGCCAGCGGAATTCCCGCAGGTACTCGCTGACGCACTGGCCTGATCAGCACGCTGAACGTGTAGGTTTTCGCCCGTATGGGTCAGCTGGTCGCCGTCACTGAGAAGCCGAGTTCCACGCCGGGCGTGGTGCGTTTCGAAATCAACCGGACGCTGTCCGGGCAAGGACACGAGCGGTTCCGTTCGGTCCTCGATGCGCACGGCAACACGCCATCCGATGAACTCGCTCGCCGTCTCTTCGGCACTGGCCAAGTTGCTGGCGTGCACGTGTACTCGAACATCATCACGGTCGACCTCGAAAAGGGCTACGACTCAGCGGGGCTCTCCGATCTGGTCCGTGACATGTACACGTACTGGAAGCCCGGTGTCGAGCCGCCGTCGTTTGCCGATCTTCAGCCTGAGGAGCCCGCCGCTGTTGCAGCCCCGAGTGATGGCGGTGGCGACGACGCGCTGAGCGCTGTGGCGCAACTCGTGCCAATGCACCTGCTCGAGCGTGGCCGTGCGGCCCGCGAGAAGTGGAACGCCAAGTCCGGCTGATGTCGCCGTCGGCGCTCCGCTGACGTGTGAACCAATCTCCTGGCACGGTGTCACCTCGTGCGATGGTGAGGCGTATCGTCGCGCCGATCGAAGATGTGACGCATGGCTGACGATGTCCTGACCCTCCATGAAGCTGCCGAGGAACTCGGCGTGCACTACATGAGCGCGTACCGGTACGTGCGCCTGGGTTTGCTCGATGCGGTCAAGCGCGGTGGTATCTGGAACGTGGAACGCTCGGCGATCGAGGCCTTCCAGGCCGGTTCGGATCGTTCGCCGGTGGCGGCTGGCGAACGTGCCCCATGGAGCCAGCGACTTGAATCGCGCTTGATCGGCGGTGACGCCCAGGGTGCGTGGGGCGTGGTCGAGAAGGCAATGGCGTCGGGGATGGAACTCGACCTGGTCTATCTCGACGTGCTCACCCCAGCTCTTGTCAGCATCGGTGAACGGTGGAGCGCGGGTGAACTCGACATCGCCATAGAACACCGCGCCAGTGGCATCGCCATGCGGATCATTGGCCAGATCGGACCGAAGTTCGTCCGTCGTGGACGCTCGCGCGGTGTCGTGGTCGTTGCCTCACCGACTGGCGAGCAACACGGATTGCCGTTGGCGATGTTGAGTGACCTGTTGCGACTCGAAGGGTGGGAGGTGGCCGACCTGGGTGTGAACTTGCCGGCGCCGTCGCTCATCCGTCTCATGCAGGACACGCCTGATGCGGTGGCGATCGGGCTCTCAGCGTCGTCGCCGGAGAGCCTTGCGGCGCTGACCGAGATGTGTGGTGCCGTGCGCGAGGCAGCGCCGCATCTGCTCGTGGTGCTCGGCGGTGGGGCGATCCAGGATCGTGGGCATGCGGTGGTGCTCGGTGGGCACGACTGGGCGACGACCAGCGAGCAGATGAGTGATCTGATCGAAGCGCACCTTGCTGCTCTGGATGGGGTTGCAGCGGATGAGGTTGCAGCGGACTGAATCGATCACTTCTTGCTGTCTCGAACGTTTGTTCGATACAGTGCCGCGATGACGATTTCTTCCGCTCCGGCGTTGAA
>CAXMZV010000347.1:0-5050 GCA_964199985.1 Candidatus Ilumatobacter isfjordensis
CCTCCGGTCCGCTCCGAGCAGTGTTCGTCGGAACGTTGAATCGTTGGTTCGCCCTTCGAGAGGTCGTTGACGAATGGCCGGCCGGGCAGGGGGCACCGACGTTGACTATCGCGGGAGGCGGTCCCGAACTTGATGACCTCGACGTCCGTGGAGCATCGAATCCTGATGTTCACGTCATCGGCAAGTCCCATCCGACGAAGTTCCAGGCTTGCTGCATGACCATGACATCGGTCTCGTTCCGACGATGCGAGGGTTCGGGACGGTGTTGCCCAACAACGTCGCTGAGTACTTGGCTGCAGGGCTGTTCTGTTGTGCATTCGCTTGAGGAGGAGCCGTCGAACGAGCTCCAGTCAGCAGGCTTCGGGCTCAGAGCTGAACGGAATTCGGACTTCGGTGCAGTTGATTAGTGGTCTTGATCCGACGTCGCTGGACCAAGACCGGAAGAATCGAACGCAGCTGGCTCTGGATCTCTACGGAGCCCAAGCGGTGGCGAGCTCGGTCCGACCGGTCTTGGTCAACGCGGCAACCGAGACTCAGTCCCGTGGTGCCATCCCATTCGTCAAGTAACCTCGGAACCCAAAGCGACGGCACGATCGTGTGACGGGTCAGAGCCACGCCAAGTTGAGAGCGGAGATGTATGCAACTCGATTCTTCATGGACGCGTGCGCTGAGCGGCGCTGACTTCTCGCCAGGCCAGGAGTTCCGAATCACAGGAAACGATTCGTCAGTGCCCCGTCGCCTCGATGTTGCTACCGAGCTTGTTCGAGGCAAGCGGGTGATCCATGTCGGTTGCGTTGATCATGTGCCAATTCTCGATGAGAAGATTGCGGCTGGGACGTGGCTGCATCAACGTCTCCACGATGCCGCAGCTCGTTGTGTCGGGGTGGACATCGACACGGCCGGAATCGATGCATTGAAGGCCAGAGGTTGGACCGATGTGTTTGCCGGCGACGTGACTCAACCCGAGTCCTTCGCGGACCTCGATGGCGAGTGGGACATGTTGTTCCTGGGTGAGATCGTTGAACACGTCGACAATCCAGTCGCCTTCTTGTCGGCGATTCGCGAGACGTGGAAGGACCGTTGCTCGACCGTCGTGCTCACCCTGCCGAATGCCTACGGGTGGTCGACATTGCGTGCGGTGGGTCGATCAATCGAGAACATCAACACCGACCACCGGTATTGGTTCACGCCGTACACCGCGGCCAAGGTCGCAACACAGGCTGGTTACGAAGTCGTTGAGATCACGATGTGCGAGGGGTTCTCGCCGCCCACCGGGGGCCTCCCACATCGGCGGCTGAAGCGATTCGTTCTGGACCGCGTTCTTCGACGCAATGCACTCATCCGGAGTTCAATCGTCATCGAGCTTCGTCTTGGAGACAGTCCTGGTGTGCCGGTCGGCGGCTGACACCGCCATGGCACCTGCCCCAGGGGAGAACGGCGCAGCGTCGCTGACGAACACCGCGAGTCCGTCGCCAACGGCACCCACGGGTATTGCCGCGGACGGTACGCGTGTCGCAGCGACGAACCTGATGCTTGCTGCGGTGAGCTTCGTCTCGTCAGTCCTCGTGGCTCAGTATTTCGGCGATGAAGGTCGCGGTGTGCTCAGTCTCGTGTTCTTGTGGCCGGCGCTGTTGATCGGTGTCGCCAACCTCGGCATGCCGCACGCCGCCTTGTTCTTTGCTTCAAAGAACCCAGAAGACCGGGCGCGATGGGTCGGAACGGCATCGGTGCTTTCGCTGCTGAGCGGAAGCGCGGTCGGTCTCGCCGGGTTCTTCGCGGTCGAATTCCTGTTGCCCGACGACAGACCTGTCGTGCTTTGGCCGGCGAGGTTGATGATGCTGGGCTTGATCGTGCGGCCGCTGATCGGTACAACGATCCATCCGTGGCTGGGATTGGGCCGGATTGCGCGGTGGAACCGGTTGCGGACGCTCGTGGACCTGGTCCCGCTCGTCTTCGTCCTGCTGCTGATCGCGATGGGGAGCAAGAGTCTCACGACGCTGGCGATCATCCATCTCGTGCTCTTCGGCTCGATCTGCCTGCTCAGCCTTCGATCGTGGCGGGGGACCGGGCTCTGTTGGGACCGCTCTGCGGTCAGGCCGATTCTGCGTTACGGACTTCCCACCGCATTGTCGGTGATTCCGTTCACGTTGAGTTTTCGGATCGACCAGGCCTTTCTTGCAACCAACCAGTCCGACGCAGCATTAGGTCATTATGTCGTTGCCGCCGGTTGGAGCATGTCGGTTCTTCCGGTGTTGAACACGCTCGCCAGTCTTGCCTGGCCGAGAGTCATGAGTTCTGATGCAGCGCCGTCGACGGTGGTGGACCATGTGCGCTTCACCGTCTTCGTCGCCCTCGGCCTCGCGCTGGTCGGAGGTGGTGTCTCTCCCTTCGTGGTCCCATTGGTCTTCGGCCAAGACTTCTCACAATCGGGCCGGCTTGCGCTTGTTCTGCTTCCAGCGACAACGATCCTCGGGTTGTCGACCGTGATGGAAGAACTGTTGCGCGCGTTGAATCGGCCACGGAGTCCGCTGTATGCCCAGTTGGCGGGACTCACCGTGACGCTGTCCTTGCTGTGGTGGGTGACGCCGCGGTACGGGGTGTGGGGGGCGGCCGGGGTCTCGGCTGCGGCATATTCGGTGGCTGCGGGATGGTCAACGCTGGCGATTGCTCGAACCATCGACGTCGCACCGACCACCTTCTTTGCGATTGGCAAGAAGGAGCGTCTCCTCACCGTCGCGCTCATTCGCCGTACGCTGAGGCCGATCCGGCGTCTCCGCTGAGTGTTGAGGGCCGACTGTTGAGGGAGAACGGACAATGACTGCTCGCCGATTGCTTCTGATCACTCAGTCCTTCCCGTGGGGGAACCGTACGGACTTCCTCGAAGATGAAGTCTTTGCTCTAGCTGAACACTTCTCGGAGATCGTGATCGCGCCGACGGCGCCAGTTGGTGAACCAGCGCCGCTTCCACCCAATGTCACGGTCGACCGCACGTTGGCGCCGCTGCTGACTCGGCGCGGCAGGATGCGAGCGTTGGTGTCACAGTTCGCGCTGAGGCTGCTCGTGTCGGAGGTGCGCACCCATTGGCGCAAGCTCGCCGATCCCCGAGTCCTCGTGCGTGCGATGCTCAGCGCAGGTGGTGCGGCCGCCGTCGCACGGTGGTACCACACCGCATGTGGACAGGCACGCCCCGACCTGGCGTACACGTACTGGCTCACCGGGTCAGTGGTCGGAGTCAGAGCTGCTGATCCGAGCATTCCGATCGTCAGTCGAATTCACGGCGGCGATCTCTTTCTCGAGCGGCATGCTCGAAACTACATTCCTCTCCACCTGCGTTCACTCGCCTCCTGCAGCGCTGTGGCATCGGTGTCCGAACGTGGACACGACTACTTGCTGCACCACTATCCGCAGCTCGAATCACGCCTCGTCGTGCGTCGCCTCGGTACTCAGGCCTTCAATCGCGCTCATCGCTCTGCCGATGGGGTGCTGCGCGTCGTCACCTGTGCGTCACTCACGCCTGTCAAGCGACCGCTCCTCGGTGCCGAGTCGATCATCGAGTTGTCTCGCCATCGACCCGTGCGGTGGGATCATTTCGGCGACGGTCCGCTCGCAGAGGAGCTGAAGGCCCTGATGACGCGATCGGCGCGTCCTGGTCTCGATGTTCAGTTTCACGGCGCCGTTCCGAACAGCGTCGTGGCTGATCACTACGCCGCCCAGCCAGTCGACGTGCTGCTCAACACGAGTCATTCCGAGGGTGTGCCAGTCTCGATGATGGAGGCCCTGAGTGCCGGCGTCCCGGTCGTCGCCACCGCTGTCGGCGGCACCCCAGAGATCATTCGGGAGGGCAACGGCCGTCTCGTGGCTGCCGACGCTTCCCCGAAGGTCATTGCCGAAGCGCTCAGCGAAGTTGGTGACAACCCAGGCTCCGGAGACGACCGGGTCGAGTTCTGGGCAGAAAACTACGATGCGTCAAGCAACGATCATGCGTTTGCCGCATGGCTGTTGGACATCGTTGCGAATGGAGAAGTATGACGACGGGAATTCTGAACTACGGCGTCGGCAACCTGGGATCGATCGTCTCGATGTACGGCCGTCTGGGGATCGCTGCTGAGCTCGTGTCCGATCCGGCTGCACTGGAACGGTATTCGCGCTTCATCCTTCCTGGCGTCGGCGCATTCGACGATGCCGTCGAGCGGTTCGCTGCGAGTGGTCTCCAGCCCGCTCTGGAGGAGTTGGTGCTCGAAGATCGGCGGCCGTTGCTGGGAATCTGCCTGGGAATGGAACTGCTTGCTGAGTCGAGCGAGGAAGGAACACGGCCCGGTCTCGGCTGGGTCCCCGGCCGTGTGGTATCGATGCGCACGATGCTGCCGGCAACGTTTCGGCTGCCGTACATGGGTTGGGGGTACGTCACGCCGACACAGCACCAACAACTGCTCCCTGCGGCCGATGAACTCCCGCGTTTCTACTTCGCTCACAGCTATGCATTCGTGACATCGGACGATTACCTGCTCGGCACCGTCGACTACGGGACCGAGATTGCGGCGATCGTGGGCCGTGACAACGTCTTCGGTACCCAGTTTCATCCTGAAAAGAGCCACCGCTTCGGCATGGAACTGCTTCGGTCGTTCGAGAACTTGGACGTGGACTGATGCGCTTTCGTCCCCGGGTCATCCCCGTTCTCCTGCTCAGTGACGGCGGGTTCGTCAAATCGACCAAGTTCGAGAGCCCGCGCTACCTCGGTGATCCGACCAACACGATCCGAATCTTCAACGAAAAGGGTGTCGATGAACTGATGGTTCTCGACATTGATGCTGGCCGAAGTCGGTCGAGCGCTGACGAGGAAGTTCTTGCCGAAATTGCTTCTGAGGCCTTCGTCCCGCTTTCGGTGGGTGGCGGCATCACTTCCCTGGAAGACATTCGCCGCCTCCTCGGTCTCGGGTTCGAGAAGGTCGTGTTGAACACGGTGGCGGCTGAGCGCCCGGAGTTCGTTGCTGAGGCGGCATCGAGATTTGCGACGTCGTCGATCGTCGTCTGCATCGACGTCAAGAAGAGC